>CAZVWD010000009.1:0-15068 GCA_964630715.1 uncultured archaeon | reverse complement strand
AAAACACTAAAAAAACAAAAAAATCTTAGATTTTATACTTTTGTCCCAAAACCTACAAAAAAGTAAGACTTTTATATAAAAAAACTAATTATACCAATATGTTTGGAGAATTTATTATAGGAATAATTCAAGGCGTGTTTGTTGGGATGCTTTTAGGTGCATTAAATGTTAACTTGTTTGGAAAAATGCTTCTTGTTATTGAAACCGCCATTTACGGAGCCCCAATATTTTCAGGACTAATTTTTATAGCAATAATAAACATTGGAATGTATTACTTGTTTTCAAGACACTCAATTAGAACTAATCCAACAATATTTATTTTTGGTTTAATTGTTGGAATAATATTTTTATAACACTAATTTAATCTAAACTTAAAAAAACCTATTTTACCCCAAACTAAATAACTTTTATTCATTTGCTCGTCTAATTTTAATATGTTATTTAAAATAGTTGCAGAATATTTTGACAAAATAGAAAATGTTGCTTCACGCCTTGAAATGACCAAGTTTTTGGCAGAATTAATTGAACAAATCCCTGCTGATGAAATTAACCAAATTATTTATTTAATGCAAGGACAAATCGCCCCTTCTTTTAAAGGAAAAGAAATAGGGTTTGGAGAAAAATTAATAGCTGAAGGAATAGCCAAAACAACAGGATTTAGTAAAAAAGAAGTTAATGACCGATTTTCCAAAATTGGTGATTTAGGAACAGTTGCCCAAGAATTAATTAAAACAAAACAACAAGGTGCTTTATTTTCAACACCACTAACTCTTGAAAAAGTATTTTCAAACTTTGAAAAAATGTCACAAAAAGAAGGCACAGGAAGTGTTGAAACAAAACTAAAATTACTTGCAGAATTATTTAATTCAGCAAGCCCAACTGAAGGAAAATACATTGCAAGAATTCCCCTAGGTAACATTCGACTTGGAATTGGTGACTCAACTATAATGGATGCTTTTGCATTAATATTTGCAAAACAACAAACCCCTGATTGGGACGAATTAAAAGAAGAAGCTCAAAGAAAAATTAGAATACCAATGAAAAATGATATAGAACAAGCATACAATGTTTATTCAGATCTTGGAAACATTGCACACACCTTGAAAACAAAAGGACTCAAAGGACTCAGTGAAATTAGCATAAAACCAGGCACACCCATAAGACCTGCTGCTGCAGAAAGACTTCCTTCTGCAAAAGAAATTATTGAAAAACTTGGAAAGTGTGCTGTTGAAGCAAAATATGATGGGTTTCGAGTAATGATTAGTAAAGACAATGATAAAGTAAAAATATTTTCAAGACAAAGTGAAGATATAACAGAAATGTTTCCAGAAATAATACAAGCAGTACAACAAAATATTAACGCAAAAAAATGTTTTATTGAAGGAGAAGCACTCGCATTTAATGAAGAAACAAATGAATTTTATCCTTTTCAAATAACAATTCAAAGAAAAAGAAAATATGATATTGAAAAAAAATCAAAAGAATATCCATTAAAATTATTTTTATTTGATGTTGTATTAATTGAAGATAAAAATTTAATGAATGAACCTTTCCATGTACGAAGAAAATTACTTAGTGAACTCATAAAAGAAAATGATTTAATTAATTTAAGTGATATGAAAATTATTGACAATCCAAAAGACCTTGAAGAATTTTTTGAAGAAAAAATAGCCCAAGGTCTTGAAGGAATTATTGCAAAAGATTTAGAAGCACCATACATTGCAGGGGCAAGAAAATTCTCATGGATAAAATTAAAACGTTCATACAAGGGGACACTTGATGATACGCTTGATTTAGTAATAATTGGTTATTTTAAAGGAAAAGGAAAAAGAACTAAATTTGGACTTGGAGCACTTCTTGTTGCAAGTTATAATAAAGAAGATGATACTTTTGAAAGTATTGCCAAAATCGGAACCGGAATGACTGAAGATGTACTAACAGAACTTGAAAACGAACTATCAAAACTAACTATTAAAGAAAAAAATGTTAGAGTAATAACAAATGTAAAACCAGATTATTTAGTTGAACCAAAAATTGTTATTGAAGTTCGTGCAGATGAAATAACAACCAGCCCAATGCACTCATGCAATAAAAAGGCAGGCCAAAGTTTTGCCCTACGGTTTCCACGAATGATTAAATTTAGAATGGATAAAAAAGCAGAACAAGCAACTACAAATAAAGAAGTTGAAAAAATGTTTAATATTCAAAAAAGAGTTTCTCTTGACTATAGAACCAATGAAAATTAACAAAATAGCAAATAATAAAAACAACAAACTCCTTCATCTAATATGAATATAACAAGATGGCTTTTGATTGGAATTACATTTGTAATTGCAGCTGTGTTTACATTTAATGTTTATATTTGGGCAGAAGAATTTAAACATATTTACTCATACACAAACGATTGGCTAAGTTATATCATGGTGTTTGTATTCGTAATGGCACTAACAGGAATTTTTAAATGGTTACTTAAAGAAGAAATTATTTTAACAAAACCACGGAGAAGAAAAAGATGAAACCTTTTGATTTAATTATTTGGGCAATTGTTGCAATAATCTTAATTTTCATGGCAACTTTTTTATTTAATGCATTACTACCACAAGATGATATTTTAAAAGAAATAAACAAAAGTATTACTTTAGCTGAAACAAATTATTACTTAGGACAAACCGTGTTTGTTGGAAATTTAAAAGCACCAAAAGATTTTTTGATAAGTCAAACAAATTTTGACAGAACAAATAGAAGTGTAGCAATTGAGTGTACTTCACAAGGCGATTGTTGCAACATAAATGAAAAATGTGGAAAAATAGAATGGGACAATACTTATGCAATATTTAATCCACCAAAATTAATAAACATTTATGTAAGATGTTATGAAAACGTAATATCAATTTGTAGAATATACCTTGGAAAAACCCCTGCACAAGCAACAATTAAGGAAATTGATTTAGTTGAACAAGAAAATAATAATTTTTTATTTTCAGTTAAAACAAAAAATACCGGCGATACAATTCTTGCGCAAGGTATTTTGCAAGGAACAATATTTAAAAAAGTTCAAAGTAAATGGGAATCAACAAATATTGTTTCAGAAACAAAAACTATTGAAACATTATTACAAGATCAAGAATTTTCTTTTGTAGAAGAATTTAACTTAACAACCCCTGGAGAATATAGAGTAGAATTTAATTTTTCAGCAAATAATGGTGGATTTGACATAAATTATTTTGATTTTAATATTGAAAAAAACACAAACTGTAAAACCATTACTGGTGAAGAAACTTTTGCGGGAGATGACCCTACAAAAATAAATACACAAAAATTTTGTGAAGGATGTACTTTTGGTTATGAATGTTATGACGCATGGAAAACATTAATGCCTCAAAAGGAGTGGATAATAATAGACAAAACAAGTGTTTATTATGAAACAAATAGACCAATTGAAGAATTATACACTCAACAACAATGTGAAGATTATGCAACAGAAAACATATTACATTGTAATTATGGTTTAGGATATTGCCCAGATGAAGCATACCCAATAACTCCAGAAAATAGTTATAATTTATGTTGTTGTTATGATAATTAAACATGCCACAATACAGGCAATTAAAACATTTGGGTTGATTAAAAAATGTTTTGTGCCTTTTTAGATTATGCAAATTAAAGAATTTTACAAAAAAAATAAAATTAATGAAGGAAATTTAATTGAATTTGACTTTGAAAAAAACACATTAAAAGGAACAATTATTCCAACAATAACAAACAATTTAATGATAAAACTTAACACTGGTTATAATGCTGGATTTGAAATTAGTAAAATAAAAAATATTAAAAACCTTGGAAAAACAAAAGAAGTAGGAAAAGCAAAAACAACAACAATAGAAAATAACCCAAACCTACCAACAATTGCACTTCTTCACACAGGCGGAACAATTGCTTCAAGAGTAGATTATAGAACTGGCGGAGTATATGCAAGTTTTGAAGCTGATGATTTAGCACAAATGTTTCCTGAATTACTTACAATAGCAAATTTTGATTCAACATTAATCTCAAATATGATGTCTGAAGATATGACGTTAAATGATTATTCAAATATTGCAAAAGCTGTTGCAAAAGAAATTAAAAAAGGAGTTAGTGGAATAATTATTGGTCATGGAACTGATACGCTTGGATATAGTGCTGCATTTCTTTCTTTTGCATTACAAAATTGCCCTGTCCCAGTAATCCTTGTTGGTTCACAACGTTCAAGTGATCGTGGTTCAAGTGATGCAGGAATGAATTTAATTTGTGCAGCAAACTTTATTACAAAAACTGATTTTTGTGGTGTAGCAATATGCATGCATAACTCAACAAGCGATAATAATTGTGCAATATTACCTGCAACAAAAACAAGAAAAATGCATACTTCAAGAAGAGATGCTTTCAAAGCAATAAATGATACCCCCATTGCTTTAATTGATTATAACACAAAAAAAATAGAATATTTAAAAAAAATAATAAAATCAAAATCAAAATTTGAACTACTTGAAAAACAAGAAGAAAAAGTCGCACTAATAAAAATGCACCCCGGAATAAATATTAACTTGTTTGATTTTTATAAAAAAGAAAAATATAAAGGAATAATTATTGAAGGAACTGGACTTGGACACACACCCCTTGGAAAAAACGAAGTTATTATTAAAAAAATAAAATCATTAACAGATAGTGGAATAATTATTGGAATGACTTCTCAATGTATTAACGGACGAGTTCATGAAAGTGTTTATTCAACACTAAGAAAATTACATGACGCAGGAGTAATTTTTTGTGAAGATATGTTGCCCGAAACAGCATTCATAAAACTTTCATGGTTACTTGGAAATTATCCAAAAAAAGAATCTGAAAAAATGCTAGCCAAAAATATTGTTGGTGAAATCACAGATTTTTCAATAATTAATACAAAATTGACAATTGATTAAACAACTAATCATTTTCTTTTTATTTCATCATTTGGATGAGCTGGTTTTAATTTTAAAACACGTTTTAATTGTTCCAAATGAGATGGTGCGTCCCAAGGCCTTTTTTCCTTTTTTTGAACATGTAATTTTAATCTTTTTAGTATAGGCATACTAAACATATTAATTTGCAGATATTTAAACCTTACACCCCCAATAATTAACTAATTCACGTGAACGAAAGCTTTATATATTTAAAAGCAGATAAGATATATGATATATTATGAATTACAAAACCTTAACAATAATATTAATTTTAATCACATTACTTAGTGTAACCAATGCTTATACTGGATTTAATAGAGAATATTACACAAATAACTATCAATCAAACTATTATGTGCCAAGTCCAGCATATTCAACAAGTTACACAGTTAACGGATACATCAACTCAACTCCAAACACTTACAATTATGGATATGCAACATACCCTACATATGGATACACAACATACTCAAACTATGGTTACGGAGCATATAGCCCTTACACATACACAACAACATACAATTCATACCCAAGCTATTATTCAGCAGGATATTACGGCGGAAGTTATACAACCGTAGTTCAACCTTCATACTACCCATATGGAAGAACATTAAGCGTGTGGAAAAATGATTCTGGATGGGGCCTTTCATACGGATCAAGCAGTATTTGCACAATTTATGGTTATTGTTAATTAAACAAACAATTACCTAAATAATTAATTTAACTCAAAAATTTCTATTTTTAATTCTTTTTGTTTTTCATTTAACTATGGAATTTGATTATAAAAAACTTGGACTAATGGCTGGTCTTGAAGTTCACCAACAACTTGATACAAAAAAACTATTTATTAGAACACCAAGTAAACTTGAAGAAAATACAAATTTTGAAATAGAAAGAAAATTACGCCCTGTTGCTAGTGAACTTGGAGAATATGATAAAACTGCACTTGACGCATTCACAAGAAATGAAACTTTTATTTACCAAGGAAATATAGAAAATATTTCTCTTGTTGAACTTGATGAAGAACCACCCCAACCACTTGACAAAGATGCACTAAAAACAGTTCTTGAAATTTCTTTACTTTGTAATTCAAATTGTGTAAATGAAGCAGTAGTAATGAGAAAAACTATTATTGATGGATCAAACACATCAGCATTTCAAAGAACAATGCTTATTTCAATTGGAGGAAAAATAAAAATTGCTTCAGGAAAAGAAATTAATATTGAAACTATTGCTCTTGAAGAAGATGCCGCAAGACCAATCAAAAAAGAAGCAGGAAAAATATATTATAATTTAGACAGACTTGGAATTCCACTAATTGAACTTGCAACAGCACCTGATATTAGAACTCCACAGGAAGCTGTTGAAACTGCAAAAAAAATCGGAGAAATAATGCGACTTACTTGCATGACAAAAAGAGGAAAAGGAACAATTAGACAGGATGTAAATGTTTCAATAAAAGATGGTGCAAGATGTGAAATTAAGGGTTGCCAGGAACTTGAATTAATTGGCGAAGTTGTAAAAAATGAAATTAAAAGACAAATTGATTTAGTAAACTTAAAAAAAGAATTAAATGAAAAACTAAAACCCTCGCAAGAATTATTTTCAGAAACCAAAGAAGTAACAAAAGCATTTGTTGATACTAGTTGTAAATTTATCAAAGGACCAGTGTTTGGAATAAAACTTTCTAATATGAAAGGCTTTTTAGGAAAACCAATAGGTGCACGAAGATTTGGTTCAGAATTAAGTGATTATGCAAAAGCTACAGGAGTTACTGGATTATTACACAGAGATGAATTACCTAATTACGGGATTAGTGCAGAAGAAGTTGAAAAAATTTGTAAAATACTTGATTGTGGCGAAAAGGATAATTTTGTTATAATTGTCGCAAGCAAAGATAATGCAACTAAAGCAATTGACGCAGTAAAAGAAAGAATTCTTGTTGCTTTTGAAAGTATTCCTCAAGAAACAAGAGGAGCACAAGAAGATTCTTCTTCAACATACCAAAGACCAATTTCAACAGCTGCAAGAATGTATCCGGAAACCGATATTAACAAAGAAATTATTGATAAAAAAACACTTACAAAAATAAAAGAAAACTTGCCAAAAAGCGTTGAACAAAGAGAAAAAGCATATGCAAAACTTGGACTTAGTTTAAACCATATCCTTGAAATGAAATTAAATAATTATGCAAGATTTTTTGAAAGTATTGTTACAAAAGGAGTTAATCCAACTGTTGCAGCAACTTTGCTTTTACAGACTTTAAAAGAACTAAAAAGAAATAATATTAATGTTGAAGAAATTGCAAGTTCAGATATTGAAGAATTATTACTTGCTGAAAAGAAAGGTAAAATAAACAAAAATAATTTACAACAAGCTTTGATTGAAATTAGTAAAGGAAAAAGGGTTAATGAAATAATTAATTCTCAAAAAAGTGTTGATACTGATGATGTTGCAAAAGAAGTTGAAAAAATTGTAAAAGCAAACCATGATTTAATAAAAGCAAAAAGCTTTGGCGCAATCGGACCTTTAATGGGAGACTTAATGAAAATTCCAACACTTCGCGGAGTTGATGGAAAAATTCTTAGTGATTTACTTAAAAAAGAAATTGGTAAAGTGAAATAATGATTCATGAAAAAAAGATTCTTCAAATTTATTTTGAAAAAATTTTGTCTAATGAAAAAACTTTTGAAGTTCGTTTAGGAGATGAAAACTATTCTCCAGGAGACACAATTATCCTAAAAGAAATAACCCCAGAAAGAAAGTACACTGGACGAGAAATAAAAAAAGAAATTACCTATGTTACCAATACTAAAAATTGTAACAATTGGCCAAAAGAAGATATAAACAAATATGGACTAGCAATAATTGGATTTAAATAATTAAATCATCCCTTTGCCCATTATTTAATTAAAGACCAACAAATCATCATTTCTTGCCTGCTATCAAAATATTTTGGAGTTTTATTACAATATAACCAATAGTTCAATTTATATAAATAAGATTTTTTTAACTTTAATTTTTTAAAAATTTTTACATGACCCAATCCACACTTGTGTAATTCCACAGCATTTTCATAAACTCCCCAATCAAATTTTAAGCACAAGTTAACTTTTAAAAATTGTTTAATTGCTTTTTCAAAATGTTGTTGTTTAGCCATAGCAAAAATAAAAGGAATTTTATTAAACAATTTTAAAATATTAATTGGATTAGAATAAATAAAAAAATACTGTTTTCGTGAATATTTATTATCCTTCAACCTTAAATTTTTTGAATCCTCAAATTTAATCTTTGAAGTTTTTATTCCAAATTCTAGCAACATTCCTTTTATTTGATTTAAAAATTGACTCAAAATACTGAATTTATCTTCCACTTTATGGAATCCTAATTGAGGCGAACTAAATGCTCCTTTTGTTCTAAGATAAGGACATTGTAACTCATTACCAAATAAAACCCCTAAAAAACAACGCTTAGTTTCTAAACTTGAATTAATTAACCATTCAGGTAATATAAACTCTGATTCAACCTTGTCCCCAGCAGGGGCTCCAGCAATAAAAAATAATCGATTCACGGCTGATGATGATAACCACAATAAATTACTATACCCTACAACGTCCTTTGTTTGTTTGACACCATTTTTAATTTTCATGACTTTTCCAATAGATTCACCAGAATATATTCTTGATTTTAAATTAAATAAATTTTTAAGTTTTAATTGAATTTGTTTCAAATCACTAATCTCACCACAATAATTTGAAGTTTGAATATTTTTGTGTAAATGACCATCACCAAACAAAAAGGCAAACAATTCAAGAAAAAACATAAATTTCTCATTATTTAACTCAACTAAAGGTAATAAATTAATTGATTTAAGATATTCTATTTGAGTAACAATACATGGTTTTGAATTTCCAGAAATCCAATTACCAACTGTTGTTTTGGGCACACTAGTTAGTCGCGCAATTTCAAACTTATTAGTGATTGATTTCGACAACTCCATCACTTTATTATAATCACACAATTTATGTTTTTGCTGATCATTAAAAGAATTAATAAATTGCTCTTCAGAAACAATAACACTCATTACAATAATGAATTTTATTTATTTAAAACACTTTGCCAAGTGTCATGCCGATGTAAATTTAAATCATACCTTTAGACATCTTTTTCATTTTGCGCAGACATTTTTTGTGAAAATATTGTCCACCCCACTTTTTATCGGTTGGACCTTTTCCACAAAGTGAACATGCATCAGCATATTTACCAACAACTTTTTCTTCAACTTCTTCTTCTTTTTTTCCAAATAAACCCATACATACCACCCTAGTAACTATTCACTTAATCCAAGTAATTTAATTGCTTTTTGCAAGGTTTCTTTTTGATTTGCATGTGTTAATGTTTCTACTGCAATACCTGGATGAAACCACTTAAAAGAATCATGTTCAATAACAATTTCATTATCTAAAACATGTGCATTATTTAAATTTACTTTTGAATTACTTGAAACATGCAATAAATAATTTTTTATGTGCGAATCAATATTTCGTTTATCATCAAAATAATCAAATTCATCAATTTGATTTACAATTTTAAATTTTTTTATTCCAGTTTCTTCATATAATTCTCTTTTAATTGCATCATCAATGGATTCATTTTCTTCAATTGCTCCTTTAGCAAATTCCCACCCTGCCCAATGCAATTTTCTATGAAGCAGAAGAAATCTTTCTCCATCAAAAACAACAAGACCAACAATACTTCTTTGGGCATTTTTAACTTTATTACTCATAATAAAATGAAACAACAAAAATATTATATATCTTCAATAAACGTTAAAAAAACAAAAAACTTAATAAAAAAAGCCATAATGCTTCAAAACCATGAATTAATACAATATACCATTTAATTTAGTAAATTCACCCATTAAATCAACACATTCTTTTGAATCAATTTTTTTCATTTTTATGTTTGATTTCTTTTTTCCATTTAAAATATCTTTTAATTTTTTATCAATAAAACCAATCTTGGCAGCATCCCCTGCATTTGCACCATAATAAACTTTCTTTATTTTACCCCAATGAATTGCAGAGTAACACATTGGACACGGTTCACAAGTAGTATATAATTCACAATTACTTAAATCATATTTTTTTAGTTTTTTTGAAGCAATTCTTATTGCATTTATTTCAGCATGGGCTGTTGGGTCATTTGATTTTAACACAGTATTATGTGCCTGCGCAATAATTTTACCACCACAAACAATTACTGCTCCAAAAGGACCGCCTTCTTTTTTCTTCATTCCTTTTTTTGCTTCAAGAACAGCTAAATGTAAATAATTTTCCATAATTAAATATAAATTAAGTTATATAAAAAGAAATAGCCCCACAGAGATTCGAACTCCAGTCTCGGGCTCCAAAGGCCCGCATCCTTGGCCACTAGACGATGGGGCTACCAGATGTACAATCAATTGATTGGTAAAAAAATAGTTTTAGAGAACGTTTAAAAATCATCTCATTACACAAAAAAATAGTATTTTTTTTAATAAAAAAAACCTAATTTTTCTACTTAGTTATTTTAACTTCTTCAATTTTATTTTGTTTAGATTTTAAAATCTCAAATTTCACAGTATTAAAAGTAAATTTTTCACCAACCATTGGAAACCTATCAAGTTTTTCAAGTAAAAATCCAGCAACAGTATTAAACTCAACACTTTTCAAGTTCAAATCAAGTTCTTTATTCACTTGATCAAGTTCAGTACCACCCTCAACAACTAAAGTTCTTTCATTAATAACTTTCATTTCATATTCATCATCTTTTGCTTCAGCAATTTCTCCAACAAGTTCTTCTAAAATATCTTCAAGAGTAACTAAACCTAAAACACCACCATGATCTCCAACAACAATTGCAACATGAACTTTTTTGTCTTGAAATTCTTTTAACAAATCCCCAATTTTTTTTGACCGAGGAACAAAAAAGGGTTCTTGTAACAATTGAGAAATTTTCACATCAAGTTTTCTACCTAAATATTGTAAGGCATCACGAACATTAAACACCCCAATAATATTATCTTCATCCCCGTCATAAACAGGAATTTTTGAATAAGGAGTTTCTTTAATAAACTTTTTTAATTGTTTTAAAGTTTGATTTTTTTCAAGTAATTCCATATCAATTCTAGGAGTCATTACTTCTTCAACAGTAACATCATCAAGTCGAAATACATTATGAATCAATTCTTTTTCACCAATATCAATTGCACCATCTTCATGCCCCAAAGAAACAAATAATTTAACTTCTTCTTCAGTCAATGCATCTTTTGATTTGTGACCTACAAAAAACTTAGTCAACTTTTCAAGACACCAAGTTATTGGTGATAGAATAAAAACCAAAAATGACATTAGTCCAGAAATTGCAAGTGCAAGTTTTACTGCATGATTTGCTGCAAAACTTTTTGGAGTAATTTCTCCAAAAACTAAAATAATAAAAGTCATAATAAATGTTGAAATAGCAATTCCCATTTCACCAGGCAATATTTGCAAAACAAGAGCTGCTGCTAAAGAAGCACTCCCAATATTTACAACATTATTCATTACTAAAATAGTAATAAGTAATTTGTTTTGATTTTTCTTTAATTTTTGAAGTTCTACAGCACCTTTAACCTTTTTTTTGATTAATTTTGCAACTTTATATCTATCCACTGAGTAAAAAGCAGTCTCAGAAGCTGAAAAAAAAGCCGATAAAATCAGCAAGATAACAAGTATAATTACTTCCTCAATCATATTAGGGCCAAAAGAATACATAGTTATTGCTTTTAAAAACTTTTCTAATGCCTAATTTTGTTAATGGCAAGCCAAAGGCAACCATAAAATAAATGCGCGGGTAGCTTAGTGGTGGAGCACATGACTGATAATCATGCGGTCGAGAGTTCAAGTCTCTCCCTGCGCATCATATTACTTTTTTCTGAATGCCTAAATCAATTATCATCTTCAATAATTTATTCTTCTCAACCCCACAATATTTCCTACTCTTTCTTGAAATCTTTACGCTATCAATAAATCCACCTAATTTATAAAATTTATAAATATTTTTATAATCATAAATTCTTATCCCCAAAGTCTCTTCTTTTACATTTAATTTTTTAGAAATCTTGCAACTTATACCAACTTTTTTTAAAAATTGTTGCCATTCAAAACTCAAAGCCTTGTTATAACAAGTCAAAGTTAATTCTGGTTTGTTCTGTTTTGATAAACTTATTGACCCATCAGTAGTAAATGCAAATCTTATTGCCCAAACTTTTGTTTGTACATTTTGGCTATTAAGAAAAGCAATTGTGGGTTGTTTACTTAAATCTGAAGCATAGGTTTTGTATTCAGGAGATAGATCTAATAATTTTTTACCCAATTCTGAATCACTTAAACAAGTATTATAAGCAGTTTTGTATGGCCCATAAGTACTTGGAATAAAATCACCTAGTTCAAAAAATAATGCTTGTATAAAATTTGTTAATATTTTATCAGAGGAAGAAAAGCCAAGCCTATAATTTTTACCACGAATTTCTAAATTTCCATCTGTTAAAATACAAACTACCAAAATAGATAATAAATTTACATTTTGAGACTTTAATTTTTCTAACAAGCGATTTTCAATAAACATAAACCTTGATTTTTTGATTTGCTCACCATTGTTAGTAAATGATCTAATATAATTCAAGTATTGTTTTTTATCATTTAACAAGACAATTCTCCTTTTCCCACCTTTCTTTCTTCCCCAATTTAGATCAAATTCTTTTTCAACATATTTTTCATAAATCCTAAATTTTGGCATGAAATTAATTAATGTTTTAAATTTGCTTTTTAACATATTATTTCGCTCAAATTTCCAATCTTTAATTGTTGTTTTGGCCACGCCTAATAAATCAGCTAATTTTCTTTGAGAGCCAACTCCTTGAATAACTAATTCAAGCAATTCTTTTTGTTTTCCTCTTTTAAATTTCAATCGTTTATCTTCCATAAAATACTCTTTTTTTAAATATTTATAACCATTTTCTAGGTTCAATGCCGGTGATTTTATTTTAAATCACCAACATAATTTTCTAAGATCCAAAGCTCTTTGCTATCTAACAACTCTGAAAATTCTTTTGCCATTTTTATAACAGCAATTATTTCCTTTTTTGAAGGAATTTCAATTGAAAAAACCATTTTTATCACCTCCGAAAATTTTTTCTAAAAAATAGTCACTGACTTTGGAAGCATTAAACACTTTAGCGCTAGCGACCAACAAGGAAAGTTTTAAGCTGAGAAAGCCAAAAAGAAAAAAAAATAAGGCGGTGATTATGGGTTAAATTAAATTTTGTTAATTAATTCCAACAAACTAAAAACAACATATTTATATATTTCAATAATATACTATTTGTAACATGGCTGATTTATTAACATTAATAGTTGGAATGATAATTGTTTTTATCCCAATGATTCTTATTTTTGTAATTATAATTTTGATTAGTTCTATAAAAATAATTAATGAATATGAACGAGGAGTTAAATTTACCCTTGGAAAATACTCAGGAATAATGGGACCAGGAATTAATTTTGTATTGCCCATAATACATGCTTATAGAAAACTTGATATTAGAATTAAAACTGTTGATATTCCTAAACAAGAAGTAATGACAAAAGACAACGTCCCTGTCAGAGTTAACGCTGTTGTTTACTTTAAAGTTAAAGATCCTGAAAAAGCAGTTCTTAACATACAAGACTACACTTACGCTGTTGCACAATATGCACAAACAGCACTACGAGATATTATTGGAAACAAATCTCTTGATGAAGTTCTTTCAAACAGAGATCAAATTGCAAGTGAAATAGAACTTGTTGTTGATAAAGAAACTGACCCTTGGGGACTTAATGTTACTGGAATTAAAATGCAAGATGTTGAATTACCAGAAAATTTGAAAAGAACAATGGCAAAACAAGCTGAAGCAGAAAGAGAAAAAAGAGGAACTATTATTAAAGCTCAAGGAGAAGTTGAAGCTAGTGAAAATTTAGCAAAAGCTGCTAGAACTTTAGCTGCAAGCCCAGGCGCATTACACCTAAGAACACTCAATACATTAAATGATCTTTCAAGTGATCAAAGTAACACTGTAATATTTGCAATGCCACTTGAAGTTCTTCGAGCATTTGAAGCTGTTGGGAAAATGGATGAAATGCTAAAACCAAAAATAAAGAAAAAATAATTCCAACAACAACTAATTCCATAACTTAAAAAAAATTGTTTGAAATAATTATCTAAAATTATTTTAAATCTTTTACATACAACACAGCAATTTTATTTCCTGTTGGACAACCATAATAATCAGGAAATTCATTAATTAATTTAAATTTATTTTTTTCATAAAAATGCCTAGTTAGTTTCATTGTTTTGCCAGTATAAACACAAACTTTTCTAAACTGCATTTGTTTTGCCAGTTTTTCAATATATTTAATTAGCTTTGTTCCTACTCCTTCACCTTGATAATTTTGTTTAACATTAAGCCAATAAATTTCACAATGTTTATATCCTGGAAAGAAAGGCTTTAATGTAATATATGCAATAATTTCATTATTTCTTTTATAAGCATAAAACAATTCATACCCATCATCAAATCTTTTTTGTAGACTTTTTAATTTTTCTTTTGAAGATAAATTTCCAGTGACTTGATGATTGGCTTCTTCATCCACTTTAAGTAAAGACTTAATGCTTCTACGATTAACTTTTATTATTTTATCCATTTTAATTACCTAAAATATAATATTAACTTAAAAAAATTATTCAAAATTAACTTCATATTCTTTTATTTGGTTTGGTGATTGTTCAATTAATTCAATTTCTCTTTTATCAAGATCTTCAAGATATGCTCGAATTAATTTAAGTGAAGAAGTATGCGCACAAATTACAACATCCCCTTTTTCTTTTTGCATAAAGACTAATAAATCATTCATGAATGCAAAAACTCTTTTTGACAAATCATACAAATTTTCTCCTTTTGGAATATGCGCGTGATATTCTCTATGAATTTCTAAATATTTATTTGGTAAATAATCTTTGAAAACACTTTTT
>CAZVWD010000008.1:0-15467 GCA_964630715.1 uncultured archaeon | reverse complement strand
TTTCTTAAAACAAAGTAAATGATTGCACAGGCAATAACAAGCAAAGAAATCAAAACAATAGTATTTACAATATTATATCCTTGCACTGTTGGGTCAGTTATTGGTTTAATAAAAAACTCAGTTAAAAAATCACTCATAACAAGATTTAAATTGATTATATTATTAAATAGTTCTTATGGATACAAAAAAAAATAAATTGCCAAGAAATTTAAAAGAAGCTCTTGCTGGCAAACTTACAAAAAAAGAATTTGAATTTGCGCCAAAATCATATGATAGTTTTGGAAATATTGCTGTTATTGAAATTCCAAAAGAACTTGAAAAGAAAAAAACACTTGTTGGTAAGACTTTGCTTGAAATACAACCACGCTTTGTTACTGTTTGTTCTATTGAAAGTAATCATGAAGGGGAATTTCGTGTTCAAAAAGTTAAAGTTATTGCTGGGAAAAAGAATTTGATTGCGACTTATAAAGAAAGTGCTGTAACTCTAAAGATTCCTCTTGGCGAAGTATTTTTTTCTCCAAGACTTGGCACTGAAAGGTTGAGAATTGCTGGCGAAATTAAAAAAGGAGAAGTTATTGGTGCTTGGTTTAGTGGAGTTGGCCCTTATCCAATAGTGCTTGCAAAAAACTCTTTAATGAAACATGCAACAGCAATAGAACTTAATCCTATTGCACATAAATTTGCGATTGAAAATGCGGTGTTAAATAAATGTGGTGATAAAATTGATTTTGTTTGTGGTGATGTTAAAAAAGTTTATAAAAAATATGAAAAAGTATTTGATCGAATTGCAATGCCTCTTCCACACACTGGTTATCAATTTCTAAAAGAAGCATTTTTTTGTATTAAACCAAAAGGAACAATTTATTTTTATGAAATTGTTGAAAAAGATGATTTCAAATTACCTGAAAGTCAAATTCGCGAAGCTGCAAAAGCAACTGGTAGAAAAATCAGAATAATAAATAAGCGTCGTGTTAGACAATTTTCTCCTACAAAAGAACAAGTGGTTTTTGATATTAAGGTGTTAAATTAAAAACACAATTTCTAGGACACTTTTTCGTGGGCATTTTAAAGTTTTGGGTATTTAATTAAAATAAAGGAAAGGTGAGTTATATGTTGAATTTAATATTTTTAGGAGCTCCTGGAGCAGGAAAAGGAACAGTTGCACAAGCAGCAGTAAAAAAATATGGTATTGTACAAATTTCTACTGGTGATTTGTTAAGAGAAAAAGTAAAAGATGGTAGTGAAGAAGCAAAAAGACTTCAAGAAATAATGTCTTCTGGACAACTTGTTGATGATGAAACAATTATTGCATTACTTAAAGAAAGACTTGGAAGGGACGATGTACATAATGGATTTGTTCTTGATGGTTTTCCACGAACTTTACCTCAAGCAAAAGAACTTGATGATTTACTTGTAACAATTGGAAAAGAATTATCATTAGTAATAAATATTGATGTAACAGAAGATCGAGTAGTTGAGAGAATTTGTCACAGACTTTCTTGTCCTACTTGTGGAAAAATATATAATGAAGTGATGGAAGGAATGATTCCTAAAGTTGCGGGTAAATGTGATGTTGATGGTGCACAGCTTACAAAAAGAGCTGATGATAATGAAGAAACTGTAAGAGCAAGATTTCAAGCATACACTGAAAAAACATTACCTTTAGTAGGATATTATACAGAAAAAGGTGTGTTAAAAACTTATGATGGAAATCCCCCAATGGAAGCAAGTGTTTCAAGTGCATTTGAGTTAATTGATCAAATTAAACAAGAATAATAATTTATAATAAATATTATTTGAAGAGTAAAATAACTCTTCAATTTAGTTTTTTTAAATTTCAATACTTTGTTCTTTTTCTAAAATTTTATAATTTAATTCTTGTTTGTCAAATTCTTCTTTCACTTTAGAAAGATTACCAGGGTATTTTGGATTGTCGTAATGAATCGGTATGATAAGTTCAGCGCCAGTTTCTTTTGCAAATATTGCTGCTTCATATGGTCCCATTACAAGCCCATGATTACAAACAGGTACAAACAAAATATCGCATTTGTAATTATTTTTGAAACTAATACTATCACTTGTAAAATAAATTTTCTTTCCTTCAACTTCAAAAATATAACCAACATTTTCATTAATCTCAGCGTTATTTTTTGTTAAAAACGGCATATATCCATGAACTGCTTTTACAACAGTAACATTTCCAAAGTCTAATTTTAAAATATCATTTTCTTTAAGAATTTCAAATTTAGTATTAGTAAAATTGTTTTGCACTTCGTTTGTTGAATAAATTTTAGTTGTGTCTGTTTTTATTTTATTATAGATTTCTTCATTGAAATGATCACTATGTTTATGTGTAACAAAAACAAAGTCAATTCCTTTCATTTGTTTAATTTCATTTTCACTAGATAGGACTCCAGGATCAACAAGTATTTTTGTATTATTAGTTTCAATCATTACACAAGATTGTGCAAATTTAGTTAGTTTCATAAAAAGAAATTATTGAAAAACAATTAAATAACTTGTTCTCTGTGTGCTATTGTAAATAGTACTTAAGTGTTCTCCGGTACGACCTATTGGAAGCAGTCACTTAATTGCTTCCCAAATTATTTTGTCTCGTGGATTTACTGCTACTCCGCTTGCTGTAAATTCAAGTGGATGAGGGTCTTTATCATGAGAAGTTCCTCGCATTTTTCTAATAAATAAACTTCTGTTTGGTGGAGTAAAATAAAGTGCGATTATTCCATCAGCAACAAATTCTTCAACACCATAAGCACTAAATACTGTTTTTGTTGGTTGAGTTTCACTTGTAAGAAGTGTTGTACAACCCATATTTTTTAATCGGTCAGTAAATTGGAAAAGAGTTGTTCGCAAAATACTTGGGTCAAGGTATGCTCCAAAAACAGTTGTTGAATCAACAACAAGTCTTTTTGCATTTATTTCCTTTACTTCTTTTTCAATTTCCATTAATTGTTCTTCAATTTTATCTTGGATTGTAGTTTTATCCGCAAGTCCTAAATTTAATCTATAAATAGTTAACATTCCTTGGTCTTGTAATGCTTTAATATCCCATTGAAAACTTTCCATGTTCCAAGCAATATCTCGAACATTTCCTTCAAGAGTAACAAAAAGTCCAGCTTCACCAAATTGTGTTGCTCCGTTGTATAAGAATTGAGTTGTAAGGATTGTTTTTCCTGTTCCTGCTCCACCTGCAATAAGTACATTACTTCCTTTTGGAATTCCTCCATGTAATAATTCATCTAGTCCTGGAATACCTGTTTTTGTTCTCTCCACAATAATCACCTTTTTCTATAAAGATAAAGAGTTTCTTATATTTAAGCGTTTTTATGTGTTTTTTTGAGTATTTAATGTTTTCAAAAGAATTATAAATTTCATTAGCGTTAATTATATTATGCCTGACACTGATATAGTGGATACTTTGCCTAGTGAAGAATCTGAATTTGAGAGAGATTATTCTAGGATGGATTTGATGGATTTAATAGATCAACCAGCTTGGAAAACTATTTTGATAGATTTAGTTAAAAGTAATAAGATGGATCCTTGGGATATTGATGTTTCTTTATTAACTCAAAAGTACTTAACCAAAATTAATCAACTTGAAACAACAAATTTAAAAGTTCCTGCAAATGCGATTCTTGCTTGTGCAATTCTTGTTAAAACAAAAAGTAAACAATTAAAATTATCAAGTGTTGAAGAAGAAGAGGAAGAAGCATCTATTTCGCCTGAACAAAGAGAATTATTTTTAGAAGAAATTCCTGATTTGATGGCTAATAGATCTTTTCGTGAAGGAAAAATTTCTCTTGATGAGTTAGTGAATAGTATTGAAGGAATTATTCAACAAACTACTCCTCTTAAAAAAAATATGCGTGAAATTCCACGAATGGAACTTGATTTTGATACAACTTCAATTGAAGATAAGCTAGGGGATATTTTAAATTTGATAAAATCAAAAGTTGATAGTCAAGGACTTGTAATGTTTAAAGATTTAGTTGAAAACGATGAAAATTCTTCATTAATTAATGTATTTTTACCAGTTTTATTTTTAATGAATTCTGGAAAAGTTTTAGCTTATCAAGAAGACTTTTTTGGGGATATTTTTGTTAAATTAATTGAAGGCTTTGATGCTAGTTAAAATTCTTATTTTAGAAAGGATTAAATATAGCTTTTTCTAATCTTAATTATGGCTAAAATAAAAAAACTAAATTCAACCACAAGTAAATATTCAAAAACAAAATCTAGTAAGAAAATTAGTGATGATTTTGAAGATGATGAAATTAATGATGCTTCTGATTTAGAAGAAGGTCAAGGTGAAGAAGAATTTGCTGACGAAGAAGGTTTTGATGAAGAAGGCAGTGATGAAGGTGCTCTTGATGAAAATTTTGATGAACAACCAGTAGCGGGTCATTTGCGAAGTAGAGGATTATTTCAAAATATTTGGTGGAAAAAAGGTGCACTAAAAGGATTTATGGTGTGGGCTGTAATTGTAATAATTTTTTATATATTTGATTTTTTAAAAATGGTTGAAGTAATTAGTTGGCAAAGATGGGGATTTTTTTTAATATTATTACTAATTCTTGGAATGACGTATGAAAAGTTTTTTTCTACAAGAATTCAAATTTAATTGCGTAATTTAAAAATAGATTTTAGAAAGAATGAATCAGTCGTTTGACTAATTCATTAATCCTTTTTCTTTTAATACTTTTTCAAGTTTTGGTTTATCAAAACCAATAATTATTTCTCCGCCAATATCTGATACTGGAACACCCATTTGTCCACTTTTATCAATCATTTCTTGAGCTTTGGCTTGGTCTGTCCCAACGTTGTAGTCTTTGAAGTCTACTTTTTTTTCTTTTAACCAATCTTTAAGCATTACACAAAAAGGGCATGATGTTGTTGAATATACTGTTACTGTCATAATATCTACCTCCAATTACTTGGTAATTAACTTTTATAATTACTTTATTAAAAACCTTGTTTTGGTGTGAAAAAATTAGATTTATTTGCTTTTCTTTTTTTTGGAATAGAGGGGGTGTCTTACAAAGATTATCTGTTGGGATAATAAGTCCAAACCGGACCAGATTACACCCCTTATTCTTTTTACATAGCTTTACCATGCATACTAACGATAACATATCTTGGATTATTAAACTTGTTGGTTTGGATTTCTAACTGTGTGGGTATAATTAGTTCTTTGTTTGTTTAACTCCAACCATTACAAAAAAAGCATTTTCTTTTTTAATTAACCATTTTAATTCATCAATAATGGGGAGTTTAAATTTTGGTTTTGATGCAATAAATTTAATGTTTTTTTCTTTAAACCAAGAAAGAATTTGGTTTATTGAGTGATAACTTTCATGCACTTGTCCATATTTATCTGCAAGCCAAGATTTTGATTTGTTTCCGCCAAAAAGTTTTTGTCCAAGTATAATTCTTTTTTCAAAATCTTTTCCAGCAAGCAAAAATAATACAATTCTTTTTAATCGATGTCTAAATCTAGAGTATTTATTGTAAAGTCCAATTATTATTACTCCGTTAGTTTTGCAATGTTTGCAAGCAACATTAAAACCTTTTTTAGCATCTATTGTGTGGTGAAGTGAACCAAGCGCAATAACAATATCAAATTCTTTTTTCAAATCAAGTTCTAAAATATTTTTTTCAAAAAATTCTATGTTTTTACTTTTCATTTTTTTTGCAAGGCCTTTTGCTTTTTCTATTGAGCTTGAAGAAAAGTCTATTGCGATTATATTTGCTCCACAAAAAGAAAGTGCATTCGCAAGTTCTCCAGTTCCACAACCAAGTTCTAAAATATTTTTCCCTTTCCAATAATTTATATCTTTATTAAATATTTTTGAAACCCATTTGACATAGTTAAGTAATTTTTCTTTGTTTTCAATTCCTCGATTAGGATAAGGGTAAGTTTCGTATAATTTCTTAACAAGTAACTCATTTTCGTTAGTTTTCATAATATAATTTAATATAAGAAAATTTATATGAAGCTTGTTTCTATTTTTTATTATGAAAATCATTGCTTTGCTTGATCTTGATTACTTTTATGCACAATGTGAACAAATAAGAAATCCTGCATTAAAAAATAAACCTGTTGTGATAGTAATGCCTACTGTTAGGGGGGGTGGAGCAATAGCGACTTGTAATTATGTTGCGCGTGCATTAAAAATAAAATCTGGGATGGGTTTATCTTTAGCAAAAAAGCTTTCAAATAGCGAAACGGTGTTTATTAATGCTGATAAAGACTATTATAAAGAAATTTCTGATAAAGTTTTTGATATTGTTGATTTTTTTTGTGATAAGGTAGAACAAGTTTCTATTGATGAAGCATATCTTGATTTAACAAATCCAGAGGGGTTTGAAAAAGCAGTAAAAATTTGTGAAAGTATTAAATCAAAAATAAAATCTGAGTTATCTTTAACTTGTTCAATAGGTTTATCCGTAAATAAGTTAATTGCAAAACTTGCTTCTGAAGAAAAAAAGCCAGATGGTCTTACAAAAGTAGTGCCTGAACAAGTTGATTCATTTTTATTAAAAAAACAAGTTCGTGAAATACATGGGGTTGGCCCAAAATATGGTGAAATTTTTAATGCAAATAAAATTTTTACAATTAAAGAATTAAGATTAGTTTCAATTCAAAAATTAATTGATTGGTTTGGTAATGTTAAAGGTGAACAGTTTTATAATTTTGCAAAAGGTGTTGACTCTCGAGAAGTACAATCAAATAGAGAAAAACAACAATTGTCACGAATGATGACTCTAAAAAATGACACTTTAAATTTTGATGAAATAAAAAGTACTATTGATTTGCTCTCTTCTTTAGTATATAATGAATCAAAAACTATTAAAAAAAATTTTAAGACTTGTTCGTTAATAATAATAACAAATAAATACGAAACTTTCACAAAATCCAAAACACTTGAATTAAATTTAGATTTAAATACATTAAAAGAAGTGGAATATTCTTTGTTAAAAGATTTTTTAGATGAATCTTTACAACTTGTAAAAAGAGTTGGTGTAAGAATATCAAATTTTGATGCTAATTATGGTACTCAAAAAAAATTGTTTGATTTTTAGGTGTGTTTTAGATGGTTGATAATGTTGCAGTAAAAAAAAGATTAAAACAATTAAATTTTTTTAAAAAAAAATCAAAATTTATGCGCTTAGCTGCTGATGGTTGGGAAAGTGATTGGAAAACTCTTATTGCAATAATGATGTCTGCTCAATCAAGAGATGAGTTAACAATTGTGATTGCTCAAAATTTGTTTGATAAATATCCTACTTTAAAAGAACTTTCTGTTGCAAAAAAAAGTGATGTTTTACGTGTATTTAAAAGTTTGAACTATAATAAAACAAAAGCAAAACATGTTGTGGCTTGTGCAAAACTTTTGGTTAGTGATTATGGTGGGGTTGTACCTTGTGATTTTGAAATTTTAACATCTCTTCCAGGAGTTGGTAGAAAAACTGCTAATGTATTTTTAGCACAATTTGGTGAGCAAACCATTGGTGTAGATACTCATGTTGCTTATATTTCAACTAAAATGAATTGGACAAAAAATACTAGTCAAGAACGAATAGAAAATGATCTAAAAAAGTTGTTTCCGACGAAATATTGGGGTCAACTTAACAATATTTTAGTTAATTTTGGCAAGAGTTATACTAGTGTAAAAGAAAAAAATAAGCTTATTTTAGAAGCAAAACAAATTAAATAATCGTGTTGCTGGGGGCGTTATAAGTTAAATTTAGGGTTGTTTGCATATTTGTAAAATTTTTGCATAAAAGTTAAGTATTTATTATTTACTTATTGCAAGTTTATTATGATTTCAAAAGATATGAATATGAAAGAAGTAATTGATAAATTTCCTGAAGTGGGTCCAATTTTAGCACAAGCAGGACTTCATTGTGTAGGGTGTCATGCTTCAGCTGGCGAAACAATAAAGCAAGGTTGTAGTGCTCATGGTTTAACTGATAAAGCAATTAATGATTTGGTTGATTTAGCAAATGATAAAATTAAATTATTTGATTCTTTACCCCAAATTAAATTTACAAAAAAGGCTTCAGCACATTTAAAAGAAAAATTAAAATCTGCAAAAGCAAAATACATTAGATTAATGCCTATTTTTGGGGGTTTTGATTTTGATGCAGTTAATGAAAAACATGAAAATGAAATTTTAATTAAAGGTGAAGTTGTAATTGTTACAAGTCCTAGTCTTGAAAGATTCTTACGGGGAGTAACAATTGATTTTGACTCAAAACAAAATGATTTCACTGCTAAGAGAGAATGAATTTTTATTTAACTAAAAATTAATTTGGTTAATTATTTTTTTTAAAATTAATTTTTTTTAAAAAATTAATTAAATTACTGGTTTTTTATTTGTTTAAATTTATTTTTGGGTTGTGTTTAACTAAATTTTTTGTTAACAGTCCACCCAGTAAATATTCCAATAACTAAAGCAAAGATTACGCTTATTGCAAACAAATTATAATTAACGCCAGTTATTGTAATTGATTGGTCTATTTGTATCTTTTCAGCAGTCATCACTGTTTCAGCAGATACTCCATCTTCAACTATACTTTTCATGCCTGACGTTTGGAGCAGTTGTGGTTCCAAAGAAGCATTTGATTGTAACATTCCTTGCATTGAAAATAAAATAATGCTTGCAAAAATAATCGCACTAATCCCAAGAGTAATTAATATCTTAGCTTCACTTGTTTGATTTGGTGTAATTATTTCTTTTCCTTTATTTGTTAATTCATAATATTTCCATTTGTGTCCTTCATCAATTTTTTTAACAAGGTTAGCATCAAGAAGTAAATTACAATGTTCTTTTATTGTTGAATTTCTTAAACTTAATTTAGTGCTTAATTCGCTTAAAGTCATTCGTCTAGTTGTTAATTTTTTTAAAATATTTACGCGACTTTCTGCAGCAAGCGCTTTGAAGCTTTTATCATCTAAAACAAACTTTCTATCCATTAGTTATAATTAGTATTTTTGTTATTTTAATAGTATGGATTATCTTCGGTGTCAACAGCAAGTGCTTTTTGTCCGGGAATTAAATAATTAATTAAAATATAAATTAACCCTGCTAAGTTTTTTACAATTAAATTTCCAATAAACATCACCATAATAAATGCTTCAAGCGCGTATACTAACCATGAAAGTTTTGCTACTTCATTAATTATTGGTATTTGTTCAAGTAATTGTTTGTTTAACTCTTGGTTTTCTGTTTGTGCACTAAATTGATCTGTAATTGTTGTTACATAATTCTTTGAATTTACCATGTTATTAAAGGTATTAAAATTTGTTACAAATGTTAAAATGTCAGGATCATTTTTATTTTCAAATTGACTAAACCCAGGCATTTTTTTTACTGAATCTAATGTTTGTTTTTGTGAGTCAATAATAACTTTTATCATGGGTGTTTGTAACATCCCGCCGAATGTTTGGGTATCTCCTATTGTTGTGCTTAATATTTGGGCAGCAAATTCTTGTTCATAAGTTTCTTGGGCCGGGAAAGTAATAATCATTATAAAAATCAATAATCCTGCTGCTGTGAGCATAATCATTTTATTAGCCGCGCTAATTCCCGAACGCAGGGTTGGGAGGGATTTGTATTCTCGCTCTTTTTTATTTAATGATTCAAACGCTAATGGAATTCCTCCTGTTGCAATTAATAAAGGAATTAAAAATCCAATATTTCCAAAAATAATTGTTCCAAGGGTTATTCCAAGAACATAACCAATTAATGAAAATCCTAATGCATATTGTAGGTTGGCATGTTTAATTATTACTAAAATACACGCAATTGAAAGCGAAACAAAAATTAAAAACATTATAAATTCAAAACTTATCATGGCATTAATTAATGGAAAAACATTTATTGTTAAGAAAGAATCAAGAGTTATTTTTGTAAGTGCGAAAAAAAAGTTTGCAGAAATAATTGATATGATTAAAGTAATTGTTAATGCAATTGTTGTAAGATAATTATCCATAAATAAAATAACAAAATCTATTATTTAATAGTTACTACTGAGGTTTTTTTGTAGTTTTAATTTTGATTAAGGGTTAACTCCAAATTTTATTCAGTATATTTTAAATTAACTATTATTGGGTCACTTAACTGGGTTTCTTTTTGTTGAGTTATTGGGTTGTTAAATGTTATTTTTAAATAACACACGTGTCCTGGTTCGCCTTGGTAAGTTGGGGTTATAATCATGTTTATTGGATATGCGTCATTTGAACTGATTTTTGGTACAGTTTTTGATTGTGGGTCAAACCAATCAGGACATAATGCATATGATTGAGTTTCTTCTGTTTCAATTAAAACATTAGTTATGTCTGTATTTCCATTATTTTCTAAATCCATTTTTGCAATAATAAGGTTTATTGAATCACACCCGTCAGGCGTACAATCTGTGCTTAAACTTGTTTTTGATAATTCTAGTAATACTTTTTTAGATTCATTAACTCTAAAATTAGCAGTGTATTCTTTTTCTTGTCCTGTTAAACTATCTGAACTTAAAATTAATTTTCCTTTAAATTCATCATCCACATTTGCTGTAATTGGAACACTTATTTTTAATGTAACTGTAGTTTTTTCACCTTTTCCAATTGTTTTTATTAATATTTTTTCTGGGGTGTCTTGATAATTTAAAAATTCAAACCATCCAGTTTTATCTTTTGAACTTGAGTCAGGTACAATTTCAATGTATAAATTTTCAAGATCAATTGTTTTATCGCTATTTTCAATAGTAATAACTATTGGTTTTTCAAATTCTCCAGCTTTAAGTGTTAAATCAGATATTGTTTTTGTTGTTTCTTTTATGCTTGACCCGCCACTTAATTTAACAAGAGTTGGACTTATTGTTGGATTAACAGAAATGGTAAATGTGTCACTTATTCTTGTTCCTTTAATACTTAATTTTACTATTGTTGTTTCTGAGTTTTTTAGTTTAGCAGTACTTTTTACTTTTATAGTAAAATTAACTGATTTAGCATTTCCTGAATTAATATTAAGTGCACTTTGGTCAAATGTAATGTCGAGTAATCCTTTTGTATCGCTAGCAATTAATGTTTCATCTTCAATAAAAGTATTAACATTATCAATAATTATTACTCCATTTAATGTTTGGCCATCATAAATTTTTTCAATATCTGAAGTGATTGTTAAATCAGCTTCAATGTCTTTTTCAAGGTCAACATCTATTGTTGGGGGGTCTAAAGGAACCGTAAATGAATCTCTGTATGTTTGGTATTCTCCAGAAGTCACTGAATAATTATACGTTCCTGGCATAAGTGTTGTTGTGTGGGTTGTTGATGGGTCTGCGTTGTAAATTATTCCGCTACTTGTTGAAATAGTTAATCTGGCTTGAGTTGCACTTCCACCATATTCACTAATATTAAATGTTATGCTTTGTTGTAAACCTAAATAAAAAAACACTGCAATTAAAATAATTAATCCAATAACGCCTAAAATAATAAATGGTTTTGCTTTTTCAAGTCCCATTTGTGCAAGTTTTCCACCTTGTCCTGCATAATATTTTGCATCGTTAGCATAATCCATTGGGCTTGGTCCGCTTGGTGGATTATAAGATTCATTACTAAAAGGGTCATTGCCATCAAACATAAATATCAAAATACTTAGGCGTTTTTCTTTTATAAACCTTATTATTAGCAAATAATTAAATGCTTTGCATGTGTAATATTAATGATTATTATGAGAATTTCGTTTATAGGTTATAAAGAAAATCCAATTAATTTCTTTAAAGAATTAGCGCTTGATTTATCGCATAAAGTATCAGGTCTTGAGTTAAATGAACGCTTTGTCCCAAGTATGGAAGATTTACCAATTGTTGCTCTTGAAGAAAGTGAAGATAGTGAGTTTATTTTTGTGTTTGCTGTAACAAGTGATGATGCAGAAAGACTTTTGATTGAAGAAAAATTAGTTGATGTTGAACTTAGTTCAAAAACACGAATTTTAAAAGCAATTGAACTTGATGATTATTCTGACCTTAATGAAGAACAATATTTAGAAGAAAAAGATACTCTTGTTAATCATTATTCGGATGTTATTATTGGAATTTTATTTAATGAAATTTCTTTTGAACCTCAAGAAAAAGATTTTTCTATTTAAAAAAATTAAAATTAGAGTTTATTATTCTGATTAGTTTTATTAAAAATAATTCTTATCTTTTTAAAATTAAGATTTTTATTTTTTAATTAAATTGTTCGTCATCAAGTAATTCTTTTTTTGTTTTTTCTATTTCTTTTTTTAATTCATTTTTAGATTTTAAAATTCTAATTTCTTTTTCTTGATTTTCAATTAGTTTTTGCATGTTAGCAAGGGCAAGATGTTTGTCATTAATTTCTTCACGAAGTCTGTCAATTTCTCTTTTAAATTTTTTCTCAATGGTTTCTTTTATTTCATTTTTTTTCTCTTCAAGAGACATTATTTGATTAGTGTGCTCATTTCTAATTTTAATTGTGTCGTCTTCTATTTCAAGCGCCATTGTTCTTGCATAATCTCTTTCTTTTTTTAATTCTTTTATTAATTCAAGAGTTTTATTGGCAAAGTTTGAATGTATTTCTTCAACAAGTCTAACTTTTTTTTCAAGATCTAAAAAACTTCCTTCAACATAATTAATTTGCGCAAGGTGAGTTGCTAATGATTTTCGTGCATCTTTTACTGCGGCATCTAAAAGTTTGTCTTTTGAATGTAATTCTTCTTCTACTTCAGCAATAGTCTTTTCTTCGCTTTTAAAAAAACTTTTTCGTTTAAGCTCGATATTTCTTTTGCGAAGATCTGCTAATTCTTCTTCGCGTTTTCCTAACACTTCAAGTAATCCTTTAGCAGTATCTCCTTTTTTAATAAATGGAGTTTTTCGTCCTATTAAAAATCTATTAATTTTTTCTATTTCATATCTGGCTTTCATTCCAAGTTCTAAAATTTTTTGTTGCAAGCTTGAGTATAATTCAGGAACGTTTGCGTTTTCTGTTGCGTTAACTAATTCAATTCTAAGATTTTTTGTTTTTTCCATTTTTATGTTTGATTGTAAAATAATCAAGTCTTTTCGCAAGAGTTCTAAAAATTCACCAATATCTGGAGTATTTTTTTCAAGGAGTAATAACGTTTCTTTGTTAATGTCAGTAAGTAGTTCATATAATTCCGAAAGTTTTTGAGTGCTTCTTTCAAGTTCAAACACAAATCCATCATGGTTTAACCTAGCCCAATCAGTTCTATTGGTTAAATTATGTAATTCTTCAATTTGTTTAGTCGCACGAATTACATTTTCATCAAGTATTGACATGATAATATAACAAATCAGTGATATTTAATTCTTCTCCTAGCAAAGCAATTTAACTTTATAAGTTCATTATTACTTATGCTTAAGCAAAAAAATGGTCTTTCCTACAAATCGTTATGTATTGACCCTCATAAGTCTTCAAAAGAAAAAAATGTTTTTTTTACACATGCTCATTCAGACCATATAAAACTTGGAAAAAATTCTAAATTTTTTGGAACTATTGAAACAATTGATTTGGTTAAAAAAAGGTTTTTACGCAAATATGAATTAAACTTTACGCCTGTACCTTTTAACTTGAAATTTAACATTGATGATGTAGAATTAACCTTGCTTGAAAATGGGCATATTTTAGGTTCAACTCAAATAAAAATTAGTGCTGATAAAGAATATGGTATTACTTCAGATTTTCGATTACAAGATTCGTTATTATTTAAAGGTGCAAAACCAATTGATTGTGATACTTTGGTTCTTGAAACAACTTTTGGTTCTCCACAATATGTTTTTCCAAAACAAGATGTTGTTACAAATGAATTTATCAATTGGGTTAGTAAAGAAGCAAAAACAAAACTTGTTGTATTGGCAGGTTATTCGTTAGGTAAAGCACAAGAGTTAACAAAAATTGCGAATTTAGCAGGGTATGTTCCGCTTGTTCATGAATCCATTTTTGACATGAACCAAATTTATAAAAAGCATGGAAAAGATGTTGGTGAATATGAGTTACTTGATCATAATATAAAAGATTTTTCTGTTTTAATAATGCCCCCTCAACTTGTAAATCATTTTTTGTTAGCAACATTAAAAGAATTTGATTCAAGAGGTGTTGTTTCGGCACTAGCAACAGGGTGGACTTATGCAAGAGGTTTTGATAAATTATTTCCCCTAAGTAATCATGCTGATTATAATGATTTAATTGAATATGTAAAATTGGCAAATCCAAAACTTGTCTTAACCGATCATGGTCAGTGTGATGAATTTTCAAGAAAATTAAATCGTTTAGGATTTAAATCAAAACCTCTAAAACAACATAAACAACAAGTGTTGTTTGATTTCTAAATTTTTAACGATTATTAATTGTGAGGTAGGGGGGTTTAGCTTTATTTAAAAGCCTTTTTCTACCAAATTTTTGTATGTATAGAACAAATACTTGTGGTGAATTAACTCTTGTAAAAGAAGGGCAAGAAGTAACTCTTGCTGGTTGGTGTGATACGGTAAGAGATCATGGTAATATTACATTTGTTGATCTTCGTGATAGGTATGGTGTAACGCAAGTAGTTCTTGATCATTCAAAAAGTGAAGAAATTGCAAGTGTTGCAAAAAAAGCAAGAAAAGAATTTGTTATTCAAATAAAAGGAAAAGTAAAAAAAAGACCTGCTGGGACAGAAAAAAAAGAAACAGCTACTGGTGAAATAGAAATTGATGTGCAAGAAGCAAAAATTTTAACTGAAAGTGAACCCTTACCAATTGATTTAACACAGAGAACAAACACAAATGAAGATTTATTATTAAAATATAGGTATTTAAATTTAAGAAAAAAAGAAATGCAAGACAAATTTTTATTACGACATAAAATTGTAAAAAGTGTTAGGGAATTTTATGATGCAGAAAATTTTATTGAAATAGAAACACCAATTTTAGCAAAAAGTACTCCTGAAGGCGCAAGAGATTATTTAGTTCCAAGTCGTGTGAACCCAGGAAAATGTTACGCTCTTCCTCAATCTCCACAATTATTTAAACAATTAATTATGATTTCGGGTTTTGATAGGTATGTTCAAATTGCTAAATGTTTTAGGGATGAAGACTTAAGAGCAGATAGACAACCTGAATTTACTCAAATTGATGTTGAAATGAGTTTTGTGGATCAAGAAGATATTATAGAAATTCATGAACGATTAATGAAAAAAGTGTGGAAGGATGTTTTAGATGTTGATTTACAAATTCCTTTTCCAAGACTTGGTTATGATGAATCTATGGGTAAATATGGTATTGATAAACCTGATTTACGGTTTGATTTAGAACTTATTGAGTTGACAGAATTATTGTCAAAAGATGAATTTAATGTTTTTAATGAAATTGCAAAAAATGGTGGATTAATTAAAGGAATTAATTTAAAAGGAAAATCAGATTTATCAAGAAAAGAA
>CAZVWD010000007.1:0-15489 GCA_964630715.1 uncultured archaeon | reverse complement strand
CGGTGGTCCACTTGAATTAATTGGATCACCATCTGCATCTGATAATGAGTAACTACAATTAACATTATTTTTATTACTACCAAATAAATTCAAAAAATAATCACTGTTCGAAATAGATGCAACTATTGAATTAATTACTGGGGGATTCCCAACATAATACTCCAAATTCGCATACCCTGTTATTATTCCATGACCTGTGGGAGCAAAACTTGAAGCAATAAAAGAAAGATGTCTCCAACCATCACTAGCAGTACGATATGCAGTTGTTGATGACCAACCAATTGCCTCCTTCAAAGGCCCTTCATCTTGAATTTTTCTATCCCAAATCCCAAGTAAAGGTGCATAATAATAACTACTATTTGAAACAACTAATGCTAATGTTTGACCAATATTATTTTCACAAACCCCATGCGTACCAACCGCATAAATATTAATAATATCTCCTGTTTTGAAATATGATCCTTCATTATTAACTCCACCAGTTACAGTCACATGAAAATGCCCTGTACCAACATCCCAATCCTTTGTTTGTGCAAAAACAAAATTTGAAAAACATAAAGCTAACATTAAAAATATCACAATTTTAAAAACACGATTCATTTGTTCACCTTTATTACAATAATAACTCTTCCTGCAATAATTAATATGATAAGTAAAATAATAATAATAAAATTAAAATCAACCACTACTGGAGGCACTATTTTTCCTTGAGGCAAATTATTATCAATAATAATCACACTACCTTCATCAGCACCAATTGTATTAAAGTCAGATGTGTCAAGTAATTGTCCTTGTGGCCCAACTATATTAAGCACAATATTTTTAATATTACAATCCTTTTCAAAAGATAAATTTGTTGTAACTAATGGCCAATCATCAAGTTGCAATTCTTTTTCAACACACAATATTTCACCAAATATTTTAATCAACAATTTTCCACTGTTAAATTCTGTTGCACTTCTTGAACCAAAAAAAGAATCTGCTGAAGGAGTCCAAATAATATTTATATCTGCATTCTCTCCAGAAAAAAAATCATATTTTTCAATTTCAAATTTTTTTATTGTTGCTGATAAACCACTCAGCACATAATGAATATCAATTTTATCAGAAATTATATCCTCATCACTCAATAAACTTATTACCAAATCATATGCTTGTGGAACACCAGCTTTTGGAATAATAAAATTAATTGTATCTTCAGAATTTTTTTGAATAATTTTGGTTTGATTTTTATCAATTACTGAAGATATTTTTTCTCCAAAACTTGTTCGTCTAAAAGTTTCAAATTTAGGATATACTATAATTTCTTTTGAATAATTATTTTTTAACACACAGCTAACACTTAATTCTTCATCTGAATTAACCGAAACTCCTTCACCAAGAAGAAAAGAATTTTCAGAACTATCAATAAACAAACCACAATTTAATTTATTAATTCCCAAATATTCCTTAACCCTATTTAATTTCGCATTATAAATGACATCAATAAATAAAATCATCCCTTTGTCATTTGTTGCTTGAAACCACACTTGATATTCTCCACTTAATTGTTTTGGAAAAGTATAATTTAATTCTCGCATAATTGAATTTACTCCCACTGAAATTTGTTCAGTTGGATTTAAAGTATCATAAACAATAACTCCACCATCAACTGGTTTTGCTAAAAACAAACCATATTTTACATTAGGTTCAATCCCCACAAGAGTATACATCTCAAAATCAACATTTAACACACCGTCTGAATAATTTATATCACTGTAATTTACAAATAGCTCTGCACTTACAAAACTTGCCCCAAGCAATAGAAAAAAAATAAAAAAAACCTTTGAGTAATTCATCTACAAAATAACTATTTTATTATTAATAAAACTTCCTACACGTAAAAATAATTCAAAATTTTACTAAAATAAAAATAAAATTATACTTTTTTAAAATTAAACAAAATTAAACAAAATTAAACAAAATTAAACAAAATTGCTTTCGCAAGAAAATTATTCAATGCTGGAAAATTACTTCTCCAGCAAGGCAAAGGAGGAAGGGACACTTATCGAACTGTACATTGGGTTGGGTGTTGACGTACAAAAAGAACTTTCCTTCCGGATCGTATTCTCTTTAAGTGGCCCTCTCTCACAAGTTTACTCAAACGCTGAGATGCAGCATTTGTATTCTTATAGGCTAGGCGTGTTCTTACATCCTGTGCAGACACTTGACCAATTTCTTCTGTTAGAAGCATTATGTGTTGGTCAGGCTCTGATAGGATTGTTTCCTCAATTTTTGTGTGGGAATTAGAGGAGGTTGTAAGTATGTCTTGAATCTTTTCGAACTTTTGTTCTAAATTTTTCAAGATTTTGTTTGTTTCTTCCCTTTCCTTTGTCAATTTATAAAACAAAGCAGCAAGGAATGCTGGGTTACTTGACTCTTTCATGATTTCTTGCAAATCTAAACTCATGTCACTAAACTCGGGAGAAATACGCTTTACGGCGTTAAGGTCAGTTAGTAACTGTTGAGCATCGAATGCTTTTTGTGTTGTGTCATGATCAGTCATGTTATATCATGATAGTGTCATGATATATATATACCTTTCGCTTTTAGAAATAGAAATCACTTAGTTCAAAGAACTAAGGATTCCAAACTATTTAAATTTTACTTTTTTTTAACTATTTTTTTCTTAACTGTCTTTTTCTTAATTTTAACTGCCTTTTTAGCTTTAATTGGCTTTTTCTTAATCCTTGATTCAACAGGAAACTCCCACTTTTTAAAAGCTGCTAGTAGTTCTGGATGAGTTTTTGCATACTCATGAGGCTCAATCCCAAGCATTTCTGCATCAACTGCTTGTCTTAATGCTTTTGCACCAGCAATTGTTCCATCAGGATGACCATGAATTCCACCACCGGCTTGAATTACAATATCTCTGCCCATTGCATGAATAAGAGGTTTTACCTTTGTTGGACAAAGCCCACCTGAACAAACAGCAAGCATTGGCTTCAAATTATGCCAGTCTTCTTGTAATCGATGTTTAAAGATGCTTTCACTAATAATTTGTTGTTCAATTTCTTCACCAACAGATTGTACTTCTTCTTTCCCTTCATACATTTTTCCAACAATTCCACCAATATGAAGTTGATCCATACCAATTAATCGACAAAATTTTGCAATAACAAGCATACTAATTCCATGTTTTGGATTTCTAGTAAATGCCCCGTGCATTGCTCTATGAGCATGATAAACAACTTTTAAATCCATGTCTTTTAATGCTTGAATTGCAGACCAACCAACAGTTAAAACATCAACCATGATGTATTCTCCACCATATCTCATTACAAGTTTTGCTCGTCTTACCATTTCTGGAAATGGAGCAGTAACATTTGCAAAATACATTTTTTTCTCGCCAGTTTCTCGTTGAGCTCTATCTCTTGCTTGTAAAGTTAATTTAATTCTTTTATCAAAATTATTAAATGGTTGTGAAGTTAGATTTTCATCATCTTTTACAAAGTCACACCCTCCAACCCACGATTCATAAGCAACTTGTGCATGTTGTTCTTCATTAAGTCCAACTTTAGGTTTTACAATAGTCCCAACAAAAGGCCTATGCTTCACACCCATTAATTTTCTTATACCTTCAACCCCATACATTGGGCCTGAATAATGTCGCATATATGAATCTGGAAAATCAATATCTAAAAGTTTTATATTTTTTACATCACTCATACCAAATAAATTTCCAGCAATTGCAGACATTATTTGTGAAACATTATGTTCTTCAAATAAATCTTTATGATAAGCTACTTTGTAAATACCTGTTTTAGGATTTAAAGAATAAATTTTTGGAGCAATTTTATTAAATAATGCAGGAGTCATTGTTCCAATATCGGTCCAAGTTCCAATACTTGATTCACTTGTTGCTCTTTGAGCTGCACTTTCAAAACTAACTCCGTCAGCAGGTTCAACATAAAATTCACAAACTAAATCTTCCTTGCTTGGAACATAATTTCTATCAATATACCCTTTGTATTCATCAACTCTTTCTACAACCATTTTCTTTTCACCCTCAAATCAAGTAATTCATTTTAACTAACTAGGATTTTCGCATTTAAATACTTTTTGGATTATTTCTTTTTCTTCTTTTTGTTAATAATTTCTTTTTTTAAAATTATATTTTCATTTTTAGATTTATCTTTCTTTAAAATAAAATAAATTAAAACTAAAAAAATCATAAGCGGAAATACGACAGTCATCAAAGAATCAATTGCTAAAATCGCAACTAATAAAAAAGTCGAATAAATTAAAATTAAAACTCCACCAAAAAATATTCCAACTGAAATAATTTTATTTTTAATAAATTTTTTTGAAATATATATTGAACCAATTGCGATTAATAATAAAACTAAACCAATAAACGCGTTTTGAATAATAAGGTCATTTGTTTGAGAATCATAATTATCACAAAATCCACCATAACCATCATCAACCCATTCAAGCCCATTTGCAAGACATTCATTTTCATCCAAGTCCCAATAATTAAAAGTCGCTTGAACCGGGATTAAATTAATACTAACTACCCCAACCAGAGAAATCATTAACCATGCAAAAACAATTGCAACAAGTCCTGATAATAATGAATTATCCATTATTTAGCAACGTTTTTGTTATTTATATATTTTTGCTTTTGGAAAAGAATAATAACTATGAAAACCAACATACATTATGCCTGCAAGACACGAAAGACCTATTAAAGCCTTTGAAGTAATTGATCATTTTAAAAAAACTCGCAAACGATTGCCCAATAATTATAATGAATTATTTGACCACGCGATGATTGGATTTCGAGCAAGAATACAAATGCAATCAAATAGATTGCCAACGCCAAATGAAGAAAAAGCATTTAGAAACATTTTGGAAACATTTTGGAAGAGCAAAAGAATTGAACAAGTTCTTAAAGATTATGAAGAAAAATGGGACATGCCTTTTTAATTTTGAAAAATAGAAATGAGCATCAAAAAGATGCTCTTAAAGAATTGAATTTTTTGAAATTATTTTGTTAGAACTATTTCGATTGCAGAAATTTTAAATGGTCTGCCATCTTGAGTTTCTACTTCTTCAGTTATTGTGTTAATTGATTCAACATAAATTCCAAGTTCTTTATGTTTAACAATTTCAATAACATCTACTGCACAAGAAATTGTTTTTCCACGAGCTTTTACAATAACTTTGTTTGCACCTTGGCCAAATTGAGTCATTACAGCTAACACATAAGCCATTGCACCCTTTTTTCCAACATATACAAATTGTTCTTCTTGACCAATTTTTTCTTTTATTAATTCTTTTTTTATGTTATTTGTTGTGTCTTTTTTTGTTACTTTTTTTTCAGCCATATAATTACCCCTAAGAATTTAATTAGAAAAATACAGACCTAAAATATTTATAAATGCAACTTTAAAAAGTTAAAACAAAAATAAACCAAACAAACAACAAAACAAACAACAAAACAAACAAAAACCAAATAAAAAAGAAGAAGAATTAAAAAAAATTAAAAAGGGAGTGAAGGGCAATTTTTTGCCCATGCACATGAATCATTTCTGATTCTTATTTCAAATATTTGATTGTGTTAATTAAAACACCTGGTGTGTAACCTGGATCATAATTGAAGTAAATTACACGTCCTCCAATTGGGAAATTCTTTTTCTCAAGGATTGCATCATATGTTTGTGGTGTTGATACTGAATCAACATACGCAATTCTTTTAGCACCTTCATTTGCTTGTATATTTAATACACTAAAAGTTGGAATTTCTCCACCTTCAACTGGTGCCGATTCAATCCCATTCATTATTGGATGATCATAATCTATTCTTCGTATTCTTCCAGCAACAGTTATTTCTTGTCCATCTTGACAAGTTGGAATACCATTACTTCCTGGAACACATTCTGCAGGCATTATATCACCAAAAGTTGCTTTCCATCCAACAACGTCACTTGATATTGCTGAACCAAGACCTACACTTTGGTATATTCCTGAATTTTTAACTACAATTAATTTTCCACCTTTTGATACGTATTGATTAATTGCTTCACCTAGTGCCACAGTAACACTTTTTTCTGTTAATGTTTGATCTAGGAATACTATATCATATTGTGATAATTCTTCTGATGCAGAATTACTAAAACTTCTTGCATCACGTTCTCTATAACTTAACATATAAGATAAGTTATCAAGTACTACTTTTTCTCCAAATGACGGTTGTCCAATAAACAACACATTTACTCTTGAACTTCCTTGTGGAAGATATGGAATATCTACTACTCCAAAATAGTTCAAAGATGCTATTCCGATAATTATTAATAAAATAACCGGGATAAGACCTTCTAAATTAAAATGAGGCAATTTACCACCACCAATAGGCGCAGCATCTCCCCCTCCAGCATCATCATACATTTTTTATTCACTCCCTTCGATTAATCTGTTACTATATTTATACCTTTTAGAGTTTTTAATTCTTTCTAAAGGCACTTGAACAAATAATAACTCCGTTATTAATAAACTTAACTAATCGCAAAACTTTATTTCCCAAGCATACCATAATACATATTTTTCACATATAATATGCACGCGTTTGGATAATTATTATCTTGACAAAAATATTCTAAAGGATAAGCATAATATGCAATTCGTTCACCAGTACCAGATGTTGTAATTAATGGAACATATCTTGAAAATTTATTTGCAATTCCGTCTTTTGCTGAGCCCATATCAAGCGAAAGAATAATATTACTTGTTGAAAGATTTGAAAATTGTTTCACAAGCGACATTTCTCTTTGAGGAGACATCCTCATTTCAAGAGATGGGTGGGCACCATAAATTAATGGATGTGAATAAGTTATTTCAGGAGACATTACTCCAACTGAAAAAGACTTTGTGTTACAATTAAATTCTTTACAATAATTTCCAACATACCGCAGTCCTAAAAATTCATCAAAATTTAAAACATTATATTTTGTTTCTTCTTCTTTTGCACGAGCCCAAGGATTATCAAGAATTAATTTTGCATTATTAACATCTTGTAAATTTTGGAGTTCATCATCAGGTCGAACTGTACCAGCATCACCTATCCAAACAAGTCTTCCACCAGCCAAATTAACATAATCAACAAACATACTCAATTGATCAATAGATAATTCTTTTGCTTTTTCAACAATAACTAATCTATATCTTGATAAATTTCCTTGTGATAATTTATCAATATGAGTTATATCAACTGCAGTAGCCCCTACATTTCGCGGGTTTTGCAAAAGTAATTTTAATTCTTCTGGATCCCCTAAACCTTCATCACCATAAACAATTAATACCTGTGGTTCTCCTAACACTGCCTCATAAACATCACAAAAATAAGGAACTTGTGAACATGAAACTATTCCACTCCAAGTTAAAACAAATAAAATTACAATTACAAGAACAAGTATTCCAAATACTTTAAACCCAATATCTGCATAATCCATGTTACCCATTATTCAATCACCAATGCAATACTTTAAAAACTTCCTTTTCTCCATAATAATATATCAGTTTTAATATTTAATAATGGTGGTTTAAATGGTAAAGTTCACAAGAAACAAATCAAGTCAAGGTGGAGGGCCTAGTAGTGCAATTGGAATAACAAGATTCTTTGATGCAGACAGTAAAAGCCCAAAATTAAGTCCTTATTTTGTTATTGGGGTTGCAGTTGCAATAATTATTCTAATGCTTGCACTAAAATTAATTGCGCCTATTGCTTAGGAATAATTAATAAATTCTTTTAACAAAATAAAATTAATTTATCAAAATTTGGATTTAAAAATAAAATAACTTTTAATTTTTTAAATTTATTTTGTTATTGCAAGTTTTACAATTTGTTCTTTTAAATTTATTTCTTCACCATTATTTTCTTGCATAGTTATTTTATCAGCTTGAACAGAATTTTTAATTTCTTCACCAAAATTATTTATTGTTGTTTTAACTAATTCTGATTCACTAAAAATACTTACACTAATTCTATCATCAATTGTTAAACCACTTTTCTTTCTAAGATCATTTAATTTTCTTATTAGTTCTCTTGCCATACCTTCTTGTTTGAGTTGTGGAGTTAATGTTGTATCAAATTCAACAACAAGTTCAGCAGAATCTTTACCAACAACAACTTCTTTTACGTTTAATTCATCTTTTATTAAATCAAACAATTCTTTATCAACATTTTTTGAAATTGTAACTTTTGATAGAGGTTGTTTTACTGCAATTTTTATTTTATTTCTTTCGTCAAGTCCTTTACTTACAACTTCACGAACAACAATCATTTTTTCTTCAAGTTCATCATCAATTAAAATATCATTAAATTTTGGCCAAGCTTCTAAATGTATTGATTCACTTTTTTTGAAATTAAATTCTCTTAAAGTTTGATAAATTTCTTCTGCAATAAATGGTGTTATCGGAGCCATTACTTTTGATAATTTGTCAAGTGCAAAAGCAAGTGTTTTAAGTGCATCTTTTTTTTCTTCACCATCTGATTTAAAACGATCTCTGCTTCTTCTTACAAACCATGTTGAAAGATCATCAACAAAATCTAAAATATCCCCACAAACTTTTACTGTGTTATATTCATCAAGTGAAACTGTAACATCTTTTATTAATCTGTGAGTTTTACTCAACATCCATCTATCCAAAACATTTGTTGAAGAATCATCATCAAATTCTTTATTAGCACTACCAAATAATTCATAAAATCTATTCACATTTGATAAAATATTTAACAATTTTCGTGTTACTTCTTTTAAACCATCATCTAAAAAATTCATATCTTGTGCTCTCATTACTTGAGAAGACATTAAATAAAATCGAAGAGCATCCGCACCAAATTCATCAATTAATTTGTTTGGATCAGTATAATTCTTTTTTGATTTAGACATTTTACTCCCATCTTTTGCCAAAATGTTTCCATTAACAACACAATGTTTAAATGGAGGTTTATCCATTAAAAGCACACCAATTACGTGCATGTAATAAAACCAAGCTCTTACTTGACCAATATATTCACTAATAAAATCCGCAGGAAAATGACTTTTTAACCAATCTTCATTTTCAAATGGAAAATGTTTTGATGCATAAGGCATCGAACCTGATTCAAACCAACAATCAAGTACTTCTGGGATTCTTTGCATTTCTTTTCCACAATCACATTTTAATTTAATTTTATCAACAACATGTTTGTGTAAATCAACATTATCTTCTACTTTGGTCGTAGCATTTTCTTGTAATTCTTTTATTGAACCAATTGCTTTTTCTTTTCCACAACCACATTTCCACACCGGAATTGCTGTAGCCCAAAATCGGTTTCTTGAAATACTCCAATCAGGAGCAGTTTCTAAAATATTATCAAACCTTGCAGAAACATTTTCTGGATGCCAATTAATTTCTTTTGCATGTTCAACTAATTTTGGTTTTATCTTCCCAATATCTACAAACCAAGAATCAACAGCATTGTAAATTAGTGGTGTGTCACACCTATAACAAAAAGGATAACTGTGCACATGTTCTTTTGCACTAATTAGTATTCCTCGCTCACCAAGGTTTGCTAAAACTTCATCATCAACTTTTTTAAACCACAAACCAATCCATTCTTTTGGACCTTCTCTTAATTTTCCACTTTGATCAATATGTTGTATTATTGGCAAATCATGTTTTCTAATTTGTAAGTAATCAAATTCACCATAAATTGCCATGTGAACTAAACCAGTTCCATCTTCGCTTGTTACTTCATCCCCGCCATCAATAACATACCAACCTTTTTTTCCATTAGCGTTCATTTCGTAAAGAGGTTCATATTCAATATTTAGTAAATCTTTTCCAGAAATTTCTTCAACAATTTCATAATGTTCAAATGTTTTTTCAACTAAATCTTTTGCTAAAATAAATTTTTTTCCAAACACATCTGCTTTTACATAAGTAAGTTTTGGGTTTATTGCTATTGCAACATTTCCAATAAGTGTCCATGGTGTTGTTGTCCAAGCAAGCAAATATTCATCTTCTTTATTTTTTATTTTAAACGCAACTGTTGCGGTTTTATCCGTAACATCTTTGTAAGAATTATCCATTTGTATTTCTGAATTTGCAAGAGGTGTTTCACATCTTGGGCAATACATCAAAACTTTTTTACCTTCATAAATATACTCTTTGTCATAAAGTGTTTTGAAAATATTCCAAATACTTTCCATGTATGTTTGGTCCATTGTTTTGTAAGAATTATCAAAATCAATCCATTTACCAATTCTATCAACCGTTTTTTTCCATTCATCAACATAAGATAATACTTTTGACCTAGCAGTTTCATTAAATTTATCAATACCCATTTCTTCAATTTCTTTTTTTGCTTTTATTTTCAAATCTTTTTCAACAATATTTTCAATTGGAAGTCCGTGACAATCCCAACCCCATTTTCGCTCAACTCTAAAACCTTTCATTGTATAATATCTTGGAAATAAATCTTTTGTTACAAGAGATAATATATGACCATGGTGAGGTAGACCAGTTGCAAAAGGCGGACCATCATAAAAAACATATTCTTTATCAACAGGTCTTTCTTGCACACTACGTTTGAACATTTGTTCTTTTTCCCAGAAATTGGTAATTTTATCTTCTATTTCTATTCTACTCATTTTTTCACATTTTAAATGGTGGACGTTAGCGGATTTGAACCGCCGACCTTTAGTGTATAAGACTAATGCTCTAACCACTGAGCTAAACGTCCTTTTATGTATTTTAAACTTAAATGATTACCTTTGGTAACCACTAATCAAAACATCAAAATTATGTTCTAATTTAAAAAATTGAGGATAAGAAGGTTTTAAATGCTTTAATACTAGAAAAAAAGTTAAAAGAATTGGCGTTTAGCCAACCCCTTATACAATTATTTTTTTAATGGTTTTTTTAATTCTTTGATAATAACCTTTGCTTCATCTTTCATTGCTAAACCAAATCCAATTCCAGCCATTAAACTTACAGCTAAAACTATTCCTGCTAACGCAATCAAAAATGCGAATTCTAGAAGTGTTGTTGGCAACATTAATATGTCAATTGCCATTACAACTGCAATATAAACAACAATTATTTCAACACCTAAACCAAATATTTTTGATAAAGAGTGTTTTGATGTTTCTATTGCATTTCTTGCAAATCTTCCTATTATCATTCCCCCGATTATAACACAAAGAGCAACTATTACTAACATTGCATATTGTATCCAAAATCCAAGGACTTCATTTAATGTTATTAAATTAACAAGTTCAACTGATTGTTTTAGAAAAATGAAAAATATATACCATTTAGCTATTGTTCCTGCAACTTCAGAAACACTTTTGTTTCCAATTGCCGCTAAAAGATTTTGTTCTTCAAACCATTCATCAAGTCCCATTGAACTTAGTAATTTTGAAATTATTATTTTTATAACAACCCCTATTGCATAACCAAGCACGATAAATATTATTGCTAATACTAATCCTGGCAAGGCTTCTGAAAAAGAAATCATTAATGAATTTAATATATCTGCCATATAATCACATAAAACATATTAATTTAGACATATATAAATATTGCCTATGTACACAAATTACAAATTAGTTTCTTTTTTTATTATTTCTTTTATTTCATTCACTGCTTTTTTTAAATCATCATTTATTATAACATAATTTGCTTTTTTTTCGTATTTCATTTCTTCACCATACCTATCTAATTTTGCTTTTATTTGTTGTATGGTCATTCCCCTTTTTTCTAATCTTTTAATAAGTACTTCTTTTGATTTTGTTTTAACAAAAATTGTTACAATATCCTTTCGAATTTTTTTTATATTTTTTACACCAGTAATATCAATATCTGCAATAACATTTCCTTTTTTTAATAATCCTTCTAAATCTTTTTTTCTTGAACCATAATAAGCACCAAAATGATTATCATATTCTAAAAAATCATTATTTTTAATCATTTTTATAAAATCTTTTTCAGAAAAAAAATTATAAGTTTCCCCAGCAACATCTTCTGCACGAGGTGTACGTGTTGTACAAGTAACTAATTCAAACAAATTCGAATTTATTTTTTTTAATTCTTTTATTAATGTGTCTTTGCCCACTCCACCAGGACCAACTAAAATAAAAAATTTATTCATAATATAAATAAGTGGAAAGGAAATAAAAATTAGAAGGTTAGAATTAAAATTAAAAAATTTGAATCAATAATTTTTTAAAAAAAATTTAAATGTTTTATTTAAAGAATTGGCTAGAATTTATTTTTCTTCTTTTGTGTAATATTTTCTTGAAGAATTTATTTTTTCCCCAGCATCATCATCAAATTCTAGATTAATTTCATCTTTTAATTTGTATTCAGGAATATTCTCAACATTCCTATCTCCACCATTCACAAAAACTAATTGGTCAGTAGGATATTTTTTTCTTATCATCCTTAATGTTTCACATTGACTTCCATCAGTGTCAATACTAACAATTAATTCATCAACATATTTTATTGCACCAACAACTCTTTGTCTAACCTTTTCTTCCATAAAGGGTTTTCCTTTCTTCATGGCGGTTTGGTGATCATTATTCAATATAACAATTAATTTATCACATTTAGCTTTTGCTTTATCAAAGTATTCTATGTGCCCATCATGAATTGGATCAAAATAACCACTAACAACATTTATTTTCATAAAATAACAAATATTCAAAGAGAATAAAAACAAAGGTGGTGCAAAAATAAAACATTAACCCTTACTTTAATAAATAATTAATAAAAAAATTAGAAAAAAATAAAAAATGTAGAGGCAATTGCTCTACATCATCCCAGGCATTCCACCCATCCCATCCATCCCTGGTGGCATTTGTGCATGACCTTTACTATTTCCTAAAATTATATCATCAATTCTTAGGATTAATTCTGCTACTTCACTAGCTGAAGATATTGCTTGTGTTTTTACTGTTAAAGGTTCAAGCACTTTACTTGCTTTCATATCTTCAATATGTCCTTTGTAAACATTTACACCAAAGTATTTTCCACCAGCAGCATGTTTACTTCTAAGTTCTACAAGTGCATCAATTGGATCCATCCCTGCAGTTTCTGCTAGAGTTCTTGGAATTATTTCAAGACTTTCTGCAAATGCTTCAATTGCAAGTTGTTCTCTCCCACCAATTGTTACGGCATATTTTCTTAATTTATATGCAACTTCCATTTCGCATGAACCGGCACCAACTAAAACTTTTCCTATTTTTATTGCACTAGAAACTGCACCAATTGCATCAACAAGAGCTCTTTCTGCTTCGTCAACAATGTGTTCAGTTCCACCTCTTACTAAAATAGAAACACTTTTTGGATTTTTACATTTTTCAACAAACACCATCGCGTCTCCTGAAACTTTTCTTTCATCAACTTGACCAGCTTTTCCTAAATCACTAGCTGATAATTCTTTAATACTTGTAACAATTTTTGCACCTGTTGCTCGAGCTAATGCATCCATATCGCTTTTTTTTACTCTTCGAACAGCAATTATTTTTTCTTTTGCTAAAAAGTGTTGTGCTAAATCATCAATTCCTTTTTGAGTAAAAACTACGTTTGCTCCTGCAGAAATTATTTTTGTAACCATTCCTTTTAGTTGTGCTTCTTCTTGATCAATAAATGCTTGAAGTTCATCAGGTGTACTAATTTGTATCTTTGTATCACTTTCAGGTTCTTTTATTTCAAGAGCTAAATCAAGCAATGCAATTTTTGCATTTTGTATATTTCTTGGCATTGCTGAATGAACTATTTCTTTATCAATTACAATTCCTGAAACAAGTTGTGAATCTTTAAGTGAAGCCCCAGTCTTTTTTTCAAGTTTTATATTATCTTTATCAATAATAATTTTCTTATCAGTTTCATCAGCAACATTTGTTATTGCATCAACCACAATATCAGATAATTCTTCTGCTGAATCTGCTGCTTTTCCTGTCATTGAAGTTAGTGCAATTGTTTTTAGTGCTTTTTTATCTTTGAATTCAACAGGATCTGCTGTTTCTGTATAATATTGACTTGCTTTCTCTGCAGCCATCCTATAACCATTAATTATTACGCTTGGATGAATTGAATCATCAAGTAATTTTTCGGCTTTTTCAAGAAAAGTTCCTGCTAAAACAACCGCTGTTGTTGTTCCATCTCCAACTTCTGCATCTTGAGTTTTTGCTACATCAACCATCATTTTTCCAACAGGATGTTCAATAGCCATTTCAGAAAGAATTGTTGCTCCATCATTTGAAACAATAACGTCCCCCATATCATCCACTATCATCTTATCCATTCCTTTAGGACCCAGTGTTGATTTTACTGCTCCAGCTACCGCTCTTGCTATTAAAATATTCATTCTTTGGGCATCTTTTCCCCGTGTTCTTTTTGCTCCATCATTCATGAAAGCATTTTCTTGTTGTTCAGCCATTTTAAAACTCACCTCAAATTACGCTAAAATTAATCATTAGAATATAAAACTAAGCATAAAAAAGGCATTTAAATGTTATGGAAGAAAGATTTTTCGCAAGAGACAATCTTTCTTAAATATAACAACTAACACCATTTACTTATGGAGTACACAAAAATAAAAAAAATTGCTAAAGGATGGAGTTCTTACATTTGGCTTGCAAAAGATGAAAATAACAACAAAATTGTGATTAAAGAAGTTCGCGAAAAATCAAATCGAAAAAACTTATGTGAAAGAGAAGGAAATATGCTTGCTCTTGCAAACACAGTAAATGTTGGACCTAAATTAATTTATAAAAATGAAAAAGAAAATAATGTTGTAATGGAATACATTAATGGAATAAAATTTCTTGATTTTGTGGAAAGTGAAGAATTTGATTCAATCGAAAAAAAAGAATTGTATGAATTTGTAAAAGAATTATATTGGCAGTGTATGTTACTTGATTCTATTGGTCTTGCACACACACAACTTCAAGTTGGAAAAAATATTTTAGTAACCAAAAAAAATAAAAAAATATTTCCCACAATAATTGATTTTGAAAAAGGTTCACTTCGAACTGACCACAAAGCAAAAAACATCGGACAAATTGAATCATTTTTATTTTACAATCCAAACGGATTTGTTGCTAAGAAAGTTAGAGAGAAACTAGATTTGATTCTAACTAATGATTAAATTTAATCATAATCAAAACAAACACAATTTATTTCGCCATAATTTGTTGTTGGACTTCCACCAGTTGAGTAACCACCATCATAACTTTCGGACTCACTATACCAACTAGTACTACCGCCTGCGATAATCTTATTGGTTTTACACACCTTACTACAAATATAATCACGCGCGAGCGAATCCTGTATACAATTCTGAAATTTTGTATTATCAGAATATACTCCACTTCCACCAAACACACAATTTGAACCAAAACTCCCAATCTCATAATGATTTATTATCGCAGCCAACACCCAATTTTTAAT
>CAZVWD010000006.1:0-16057 GCA_964630715.1 uncultured archaeon | reverse complement strand
GCCTCTAACTATCCAAGAATGTAGAAAAGCAAATTTAGGAATTGTTTTAGTTCCAACAATAATTAAAGGAATAAATGATAATGATTTATCAAACATTATTGATTTTGCTCTGCAAAATATTGATGTTATACGTGGGATTGATTTTCAACCGGTTTCTTTTGTTGGAAGAATGCCAAAATCACAAAGAGAAAAACAAAGAATTACAATTCCTGGAGTTATTAATTTAATAGAAAAACAAACAAAAGGTGCAATAAAGAAAAAAGATTTTTTCTCAATTCCTTGTGTTGCTTCACTTACAAATTTTGTAGAAGCTTTAACAAACCAAGTTCAATATTCGCTAGATAATCATTTTGCTTGCGGGGCCGCAACATATTTGTTTATTGATAAAGAAAAAAACACTGTTTTACCATTGCCTGAATTTGTTGATGTTGATGGGTTATTTAAGTTTTTAGATGAACGTGCAAGTGCAATTAATGAAGGAAAAAATAAAAGAATTGAAACTGCAAGATTATTATTAAAATTAAAAAGTTTTGTTAACCAAGAAAAAAAACCAAAAGATTTGAATGTTGCAAAATTACTTTATAACGCATTAGTAAAACATGATTATTCAGCAATTGGAGAATTCCACAAAAACACTTTATTTATTGGAATGATGCATTTTATGGATACTTATAATTATGACCAACAAAGAGTTGAAAGGTGTGATATTCACTATGCAATGCCTGATGGAAGAATAATTCCTTTTTGTGCATTTAATGTAGTGCCTGAAGTTTATCGTGATAAAGTACAAAACCAATATGCTGTTTCGTGGGATGATTTTAGAAATGAATGGAGAGGTGTAGCAAAAGACCCTCTAGTAAAATATAAAAGAGATGTGAAATTGTTAAAAGAGAATGAATTGTATAAAAATGCGTACAAAGGAAATAAATTTTTTAAATAAAAATTTTTAGTTGAATTAATTGGTATTGGAAAATGTTGTGAATAATTAAATATAAAATGGTGAATAATTAAATGTTAAAAAATGGTGTGTTGATTTGATATTTGAAAATGATGTGTTGATTTGGTATGAAACAATGGTATAATAGTAAATTTGGAAAAATTCCTTACAAAGATGTTGTGTTAATAGAATTTTCTTTTGATGCAAAAACACAAATGGAAACTACAAAAAAACAATATGAATTATTGCTTACTGATGATGTTTTACAAGTACATTTAAGTTTTGCAACTAAAGTGGGAATAGCAATATTTTCAACACTAACAAATCCAGAAATAATCTTTAAAAAAGTTAAATTAAAAACAAAAATAATTTCAAAACAAGTAATTCCTTATGAAAATGTAATTGCAGAAAATTTAATGCATGAATAAGGTTTTTTGAATTTTTCTAATTAAAAAAAGAACAAGTTGGGGCGTAAATCTAATATTTAATTTTTTTAGATTAATGTTTAATTCTTAGTTTAATAAAAACAAACATTGAAAAATATTAATAAGTTAATTTAATTATGTTAAAAAAAGAGATTTATCCAATAGATGATATTGAAATAGTTTCACTTACTGAAGTTACTTCTAAGTTTATTGAGGACTTTAAGTGTAAGATAAAAGATTTAAATGATTTTTTACGAGATGATGCTTTCATACAACAACAAAAATCAGTTGGAAAAACACACTTGTGGGTGTCAAAATCAACAAAACAATTGTTAGGTTATATTACTTTATGTAGTGATTCAATACATCTTGAAGGTACAGATAAACAAAAATTCAAGGATGATGGAATTCCTTACAAAGCTATGCCTGCATTAAAAATAGCTAGAATGGCGATTGATGAAAAATTTGTTCGAAAAAAAATTGGTTCGATGATTATTGGGAACACAATTCGAAAAATTTATTTGATTAATAAAAACGCTGGATGTCGAATTTTAACTGTCGAAGCAAAAAATGATCGTACTCTTGATGAATCTGAAAAACCAATCCATTTTTATAAAAAACTTGGTTTCAAAATCTTAAAAGAAAGAAAACAAGATGCTGCGTATATTACTATGTACTTAGATGTTCAACCGTATTTAAATGCAATTAAAAAGGAAAGTCATCGGAACAAAATGGAGTTACTTTAACAAAACTAAAAAGTTTTTTTTGTTGTTGAGATAAGTTAGCCTTATCATTTTTTATTATATTTTCTATAAAAATATTTGCTTCTAGTCCCCTCAATGTGGGAGTTGCTCTAATAACTTTTGCCATATTCATCAAATCCAATAAAGTCTTATTACTAAATATCTAATACTATTTAGTGTTTATAAATATTAACAAGGTTATGTATAAGTTATTTGCTTGCTTGTCCAATTAGGTATGCTCCAATTGCAACTAAAACAAATGCAAGAAGAGAACTTAGTCCTTTACTAAATAAAGTGTTCTCAAGTAAGTCAAGTGCAGATATTAAGAATACTACTGAAAGTATGATGCAAATTATTCCATATTGGAGGTCTTTATCAGCCATACTTACTTTTTCAAAAAAACATTATTTAAATCTTTCCTTCACTGGAAAAAGTTAATTTTAACGAGATTTTGGTTTAAATTGCGCGGGAGGTGGTTTTTAAAATGCTTTTCTTTTCATTTCTATTATGATTAGTGAAAAAAGATTCACAAAAGAAATGGAACTTTCCATTTATGAACAATGGAAAAACGATAATGCTTTTGGATTTAATGAAAATACTGATAAAGAAGTTTACTCAATAGACACCCCTCCGCCATACATTAATTCTCCAGTTCACATAGGGCACGCAAGTACTTATACAATAATGGATTTTATTGCAAGATTTCAAAGAATGATTGGAAAAGAAGTTTTATTTCCTTTGGGGCTTGATCAAAATGGTTTACCAATAGAAATAAGTGCAGAAAAAAAATACAATGTTAATTTTACAAAACTAAGTAGAGATGAAGCAATAGAATATTGTAGAAAATTACTTAATGAAACAACAAGTGAAAGTGTTGATTCTTTTTTTAAATGCGGAATAGGATTTTCAAGTTGGAAAGAAGGAGAAAAAATAGGCGATATTTATCAAACAGATTCACCAAGTTATCGCGCAGTAACTCAAAGTACATTTATTGATTTGTGGGAAAAAGGATTAATTTACGAAGATAGTAAAGTAGTAAATTGGGATCCAAAATTACAAACAACAGTTTCAGATTCAGAAATAATTTACGAAGACCGACCAGGATTTTTTCATGATATTGTTTTCAAAGAAAAAGATACTGGTGAAGAAGTAATAATTGGAACAACAAGACCAGAACTTGTGTGTACTTGTGGAATGGTAATATTTCATCCAGACGACCAAAGATACAAACATTTAGAAGGAAAAACTCTAATTACTCCTTACTTTAACAAAGAAGTAATTTGTAAATCACACCCTGTTGCAGAAATAGATAAAGGAACAGGAATAATGATGATGTGTTCTTACGGAGACTTAAATGATATTAGATTTTTTATGGAACAAAATTTAGTTGCAAAAGTTGCAATAAATAAAGATGGAACACTTAATGAAAATGCAGGTGACTTGGCAGGACTTAGAATAAAAGAAGCAAGAGAAAAAATAATTGAAGGATTAAAAGAACAAAATTTAATTAAAAATATTACTCCTACCTCAGCACACAGAACTCCTATAAGCGAGAGAAGTGGAGCTGCAATAGAATTTATTGAAATGGATGAATTTTATTTAAAACAACTTGACTATAAAGATGAAATGCGAAGAATGGCCGAAGAAGTAAATTTTTATGCTCCAAAATCAAAACAAATTTTGCTTGACTGGATTGATGCAGTAAGTATTGATTGGCCAATTTCTAGACGTAGATATTACGCAACAGAAGTACCACTTTGGTATTGCACTAAATGCAGTGAACCAATTTTAGCTAAAAAAGGAACATATGTAAGACCATGGAAAGACGCTTGTCCAATTGATGTGTGTTCAAAATGTGGTGGAAAAGAATTTCGCGGAGAAGAACGCGTATTTGACACATGGTTTGATTCAAGTATTTCTCCACTTTATATTTTAGGATATGGGCGGTACCCAGAATTTTTTAACTTGCACGATAAATGTTCACTTCGTCCACAAGGAAAAGAAATAGTAAGAACATGGTTATATTACACTTTACTAAAAGATTATTTACTAACTGGAAAAACAATTTTTAATGATGTTTGGGTTAACTATCACATCCTTGATGAAAATGGATACAAAATGAGCAAGAGTAAAGGAAACGGAATTGACCCGCATAAAGTAATTGAAAGATTTGGTTCTGGGCCATTTAGACTTTGGTGTGCTCTTGAAGGAAACCTTGATAGAACAGATTTTAGATGTTCAATGCAAAGAATAGAAACTGCTGGGAAGGTTCTCCAAAAACTATGGAATGTTAGTAAATTCGTTTCAATGTTTGAAATGACACCTGAACAAGAAGCTAGTATTGAATTAATGGAAATTGATAAATGGGCAATAAGAGAAGTAAATAATTTAGCAAAAACAACAAAAGAAGGATTTGAAAAATATGATTTCCATAATCCAGTAGTATCAATAATGAATTTCGTGCGAGATGATTTTGCATCACATTATCTTGAAATAGTAAAAAGAAGAGCTTACAATAATGATGAAGTAGTTAAATTTACTGATGCCCAAAGAAATGGTGCAGTAAAAACATTGCAATATGTTCTTGGAACAATCCTTGAAATAATATTTCCAATAGAACCAGCAATGACATCTTTTATTTACGAGCAAGTGCTTGGCGAAAATTTAACAAAAAAAAGTTGGCCAGAATTTGAAGAAATAAATAGTGAAATTTTAACAAGTGATTTAATTGAATTTAATTCAGCAGTATGGAAAGCAAAAAAAGATGCTTCTATTTCACTTAAAGATGAAGTAAAAAAAGCAATTGCTCCGACTTCACTTTCACAAGTTGAAAAAGAACTAAAAGCAATGCACAACATATGCGAAATTTCTTTTGAAGATAAGATTGAAATTAGTTGTTAATTATTTTTAAAAAGTTTTTTAAAATATTAAACATTTTTTTAATTATTTTTTTAATATACAATTTTCTTTAGCATCTTTACTTAATAAAATATGATCGTCGCATTTTAGTCTTAATTCTGCAGAACTACCTGAATAAGTGTGAATATTCACTACTTCTTTTTTTAGAGTTTGAACTAATTCTATTGCTGGAACAAAATCAGCATCTCCTGAAAATAATAATGCAACATCATATTTTTCAAAAAATGCGCCTTTTATCATATCAATTACTAACATTACATCAATTCCTTTTTCGCGGGATATTTTGTTTAATCCAGCTTCTTTTAAAAAATTAGGAATTTTATCTTTGCAATTGTCACAAAAATTACATTTTTCTTTTGCTTCGTTTGCACGTTTATCAACATTATTATATTTTAATTTTCTGTGTTTTATAGCTATATTAAAAATATCTTTTTGAAGTTTTGCATGAAACTGTTGTTGTTTTGAATACTGGTTTGGTTCAATTTTTTTATTTTTAATAGCATCATAAAAATATGTCTTGTATAAATCATATTCTTTTGAAAGTTCTTGGTAAAGCCATTTATAAGAAAAGCAATTATATAATTCATTTTTCTTTAGAGTGTGATAAACATTAGAACTATCAATAAATAGTATTGCTCTTTTCTTCATAAATTTAAGCCCGAGTTTGCCGAAGCAATCTCGGGGAGTCAATGATAAATTACTACTCTTTCAACTTTTTAAACCTTTTTATTTTTAACATTTTTATTTCAAAAATCATTTTAATTCACATTATAATCTATATATTGATTTTTTTCTTTTTAAATGCTTTCAGGGTTCTATGCCGGTGTTATTAACATAATTAAAATGAGGCTAATTGAGATATTTTTTTAAAAAATAAAATAACCTTGGTCAATTAACTTATTTTTTATACTTAGTTTTTTTAGAAAATGGTTTTTTTGGAGCTTTTGCTTTGTAAAACTTTTTCTTACGTGCAGGAGGATTATTTCTTTTATTTATTAATATTTTATCTTCTTGATCTAAAAAAGCTTTAAGTGTTCGTTTATCAATTCCACCAGTTCTTAGTTCTTTTGTAGTATACCCTCCTTGACGATATAACACTTCAAAAGGAATATGTCTGTCAAGCAAATCCTCTACTTTAACACCCGCTTCTCTTAATTGATCAAACCCAATACTACCATCAACTTTGTCAAAGAATTTTGTGTGTTTGAGTACTTCATCAAGACCAAAATGTGCAAGTATTTCATCAACAGGAGTATAAATTTCAAGTAAAAATTTCACTCCAAAATTAAATTTTTCATTTAATTCGCAAGCACCAAGATTCATTGTTTTTAATTTATGGTATCTTAAAGTAGAAAATTTTTCATGAGTGTGATAATCTGGCCTTTGTGAAACTTGATCAAGTAAAGTAAGCATTTTTTGTATTTCTTCTTCACTAACAGGTTCTTCAATTTTAACTGGTTTTACAACAGTTTTTTTAGAAAACTTCTTTTTAAAAAAAGATTTTCGCGCAGGCGTATTCTTGTTAAAAGATTTTCTTCCAGATTGTTTTCGCATGTTGGGTTTAGACATGATTAAATTAGATTTGATAAGCTTTTTAATAGACGCTTAAATGCATTTTTTGAAATAATCTTATTATGGATTTGATTAAAATTAGTATTTTTAGAAAAAAGAACGCCTCCGGAGTAAACTTTTGGAAAAAGTTTAATCAAAAAATCCGTCGGCATCAATAAAAATGATTTAAAATTAGTATTTTTAGAAAAAAGAAAGCCTCCGGAGGGATTCGAACCCCCGGCCTCAGGTTTACAAAACCCGTGCTCTACCACTGAGCCACGGAGGCATATCTTTCTAATAACTTAGTTATTATAATTAATTTTAACGAAATTAGCTTTTAAAAGCTTTCTAATTCACTTTCAAGTTTTAATTATTAATAGATTTATTTGGTTTAATTAGAAGTGTGTTTTAGTAATATTTTACATTTATATAATCTTCTTCTCCTTCTAATTTATGGTTTTAACAAAAAAACAAGAAAGTGACATTTGTCTTGCATGCGGAGAATGTTGCAAACGCTACTCAATAACACTTTTGCCTGAAGAAGTTGAAAAAATCGCAAAAAAATTAAAGATATCTAAACAAAAGTTCTTAGAAACTCATTGTGAATTATTTGTCAAAATTTATCCAAAATCAACTCCTGGATTATTAACTTTTCCAACAGTTTTTTTTCCAAAAAGAATAGGTGAAATATTATCCTCAGACCTTTCATATTTGCCTCCAAGTTTTTTTGTTTTACCACAAATTGCATTAAAAAGAAATAAGGGGATTTGTAGATATTTAAACAAAGATAACACTTGTAAAATTTACAAAGAAAGACCTAGTCCATGTAAATTATTTCCTTTTATGGTTGTTCCTGGATATGAAGAACAATATCCCTTTTGTGAATTGTTTAGAAGTGGCTACAAAGAGTTAAGTAATGAATCAAAAATATTTGCAAACAAAACAAGAAATTATTTTAAAAAAATTGATAAAGATGGTTTTGTTAAAACTTGGAAATATTATCCAAAAGCAGGAAAATTATTTTTAAGTGATATGCTTACTGGTGGAATTTCAATTAATCAACTAATAAAAATGACTCATAAATTAAAATAATTCTATTTGTGAAAGACAATATAGTTTAAGGATATAAGAAAATAATTTTTTTTGCTTCAACATACGCACGTTCTTGGTGAGTAGTATTAATTAAATTTATTTTAAAATCAAAATATTGTTTTGACAACTCATTTAAAGTACTTTCAAAAATCATTTTATCTTCAAGTTCTAAATCTGAATAAATATCTTCTGGAAAAACAAGTGGCAAATATTCTTTTGTAAGTGCTGAGTTAATTGTTGATTCATAATTTGGTTCACCAAACTCTGTTGTAAAATCTTGGTTTAAATTAATAATTTCCTGCGAAAACAACATAAATGCAACTTCTTTTATGAATAGTTTTCCGCCTGAATAAAATATTTCATTATCTTTTTCTTTTAACCATGCAATATCCTCTTTTATTGATAAATAATATTCTTGATCAAGATTTGTTTCAAAATTTCCTTGAATATCAATTTCAAGTTGTGCATTAACTTCATCAAAATAAGTTTGGGCTTGCTGGTGATACGCAACTGCATAAGCATACTCTTCACTTAAACCAAGTGGAGATGGACCAAAGAATAATAAAAAAATTGCTATTACTAAAATAATTCCTGCAATAATAAGTCCTTTATTTTTTTTAAAATTAAATTTTTTTTCTTTTGAAAAAGTTTGATCAGAAGAGGACACTTTGGTGTCCGAATTTTTGTGTTTTTTTGGTTTAGTAGTTTTAATATTTTTTTTAGTAATTTTCTTTTTTACCATGATAAGAATAAGTTGATTGAGTTTAAAATTGTTTTGAAAAACGTTAATTTACATTTATATTCAAAATTTAAATAACTTATATTGGAGTATCTCTTGGAAAGCTGAGTCTTGTATTTCCAATTCTTAAATTATTAATAATAACTCTCTGCGCTTGATGTTTTCGTAGTGTTTCGGCAAGCAGTTCATTACCGTTTTTTCTCGCTTTGTCTTCTTCCACAGTTGTTGGTTTAACTTTCATTATTAAACGTGTAGCAAATTCAAATGGTGTGAAAAATGCGCCTTCAATAGTGTCTGCAGTAACTAACGAGATAAATTCTGAAGGATTACTTATTGCATTAACATCAAATTTTCTTGCATACTTAAAATCAACAAGCGTAACTTTTGGGTGTCCTTTCTCCATTACAATTCTTAAATTGCCCGCGTGCATGTGTCCATGTATTACCCCACTTTCCCATGTTGCACGAATTATTCGCAGACACTGTCTGTATACATTTAATTTACTAGTTAAATCTAACTTATCCCAAATATCTCCAAGTTTTTTTCCGTTTGAAACGGACTCCACAACTTTAAACCCACGTATTTTTTTAACCAACTCTAAGTTTTCCACAGGCACTCCTTTGTCGCGCAGAACTTGCCAAGCTTCAAATGCATCAATTGGAATTGAACGTCTTAGTTTGTTTCTTTTCAATGAAACTTTTGTGTCAGGACTTTTTTTTACACGTATTCTTTTTGTAGGTTTCTTTTTTAGTAATGACTCAATAAACTGTTGTGTTCTTTGTTCAGCAAAACCAGTCTCTGAGAATGTAATTAACCTTGCTCCATAGTTGGCTAGTTCTTTTAGATTTATGTTAGGGTTTACATGAAATATTGTTTTAAATGCATCAGTTATTTCCCAAGGATTAGTTCCACGTGTCATATTTAAAGTATGTTCAATCACTTTAATTTCGCTTAGAGTGAGTTGTCGATTAGGGCTTATTCTACTAAGTCGAAATTCTAAGAGATTCTTATTTGGGTTGGCAACGTTTGGATCTTCTTTTTTGCTTTCATGCTTCAAGACCGCAGGAGGTCTTAATTTTTGTGATTTTAGTTTCCATCGCAACATATAAATATTAGTGTATTTATTTGTTTATAAAGAATTTGCAGATTGTGTTTTTGTTTTAATTTAATTCAAAGAACTCAAGTTCAATAGTAAGCCCTTCTTTTGCACTGGCTTTAGTAAGTGTGTAAGTATTATTTTTTGCACCTTCGCGAAAGGCAATTTTAATTGTTCCAAACAAACCAGTTTTGTTTGAAAGTTGGAAATGCCCAGAGCTTGCAGCAACCAAAACATTTTCTACATTTTTGCTTTTATAAGTGCTTTTTTGAAAATAATTAAAACAAGCTTTACTTAAAACACCATTAATATTGATTAAATCTGCTTTGTTAACACCATTAATTTGCATAGCTTCACGAATACATGCGTGTAAATCTTCACCTTCTTCAAGAATAATAGTAAGTTTTTTCTTATGTACTTTTCCATTTACAACTAAAGCACCAAGACTCATATATGAATTATTCAAAAATGCGCTTAAAAATCTATTTAAATTTTTTAAAAGATGGGTGTGATTTCTTCATAAATAAGGATAAATAATAATCCTTTGTATAAATTTTATTTTCACCGGCATGCAACCCCCAAAGTGCTTATAAATAAAAAAAACTAAATCCTTAATATGAATAAATTCATATTAATTCAAGGAAACCAAATTGAAATTCTTCCTAAAAAATTTGAAGATTATATTTCTTTAACCGATATTGCACGATATAAAAATAAAGATGAGCCTAAAGACATTGTTAAAAACTGGCTTCGAAACAAAAACACTATTGAATTTTTGGGATTGTGGGAAAGAATTAATAACCCAAAATTTAAAGGGGTCGAATTCGACCCCTTTTTGAAAGAAGCAGGTTCTAATTATTTTGTCTTATCTCCACAAAAATGGATAATTAAAACTAATGCTATTGGATTAATATCAAAATCTGGAAGAAATGGAGGTACTTTTGCACACAAAGATATTGCATTAGAATTCGCCTCGTGGATTTCTTCTGAATTTAAACTTTATTTAATAAAAGAAATTCAGCGATTAAAAAGCGAAGAATATAAAAAAAGTAAATTAGAATGGAGTGTGAAAAGAGAACTTGCAAAAATAAATTATAAAATACATACAAATTCAATAAAAGAAAATCTAATTCCACAAGAAATTCCAAAAACCGCCACAAAAAAAATTTATGCTGATGAAGCTGATGTTTTAAATAAAGCTTTATTTGGAATAACTGCAAAAGAATGGTCCAAAGCAAATCCATCAAAAAAAGGAAATTTAAGGGATTATGCTAAGGTTATTCAACTGGTTATTTTAGCAAATTTAGAAGTAATAAATTCAGAATTGATAAAAAATCAAATACCTCAAAATAAAAGATTACTCAAATTAAATAAAATAGCAATTTCACAGATGCAATTGTTATTAAATAACAAAAATATAGAAAAACTAGGTCAAATAAATACAATAATATTTTGAGCTAGTTAAATTTTATTTTCGCCGGCAGGGAGTTGATTAAAAGATTAGAAAAACAGATGGAATTAAGTTAATCTCTTAATTTAATTCTTTGATTTCAAAATTAACCTAATTTTAATTAAATATTTTTTTAAAAATTAGGTATTTTTAGTTAAAAATTTTAAAAAAATCATTCGTCCCTAGGCTTTAAGAATTTGCTTGATTAATAATTACTTATGGTTTTATCAATAAAAAATCTTTCAATAAGTATCGGAAAAACACAAATTCTAGTGGATGAAAGCATTGGAATTGAAGATGGTACAAAAATAGGTCTTATTGGAAGAAATGGAGTTGGAAAAACAACTCTTCTAAAAGCAATTTTAGGGCAAGTGGATTACACTGGAAAAATAGAGTTTAATGGACGTATTGCTTATTTTTCTCAAGGAATCGATCTTGATCTTGACAAAACCGGAAGAGAAACTCTTGCAAGTCGCGCAACAGTTCATCATCAAAATGAATTTGAAAAAGAAATTAAGGAAATTGAAAGACTCATGTCAGACCCTGATGTATGTAATGATCATGCACGACTTGTAAAACTAACTGATAGGTATGTTGAAATCCAAAATCAAATGGCAAAACACAATAATACAAATGCAGGAAGTAAAATAAAAGCAGTAATTAGTACTCTTGAAATAAAAGATGAGTGGCTCAACAAACCTGTAAGGTCTCTTTCAACAGGACAAAGAGCAATTATTTCGTTAGCACAAATACTTTCAAGCGAAGCAGACATTTTATTACTTGATGAACCAACAAATCACCTTGATTTTAAACGACTTGATGTTTTAGAAGATTATTTGAAGCATTTTAAAGGAACAGTTTTAATGGTAACACACAATAGATATTTTTTGGATAGGGTTTGTGATACAATTTTAAAAATAGAAAAAGGAAAATGGACTCGTTATAATGGAAATTATTCAGCATATGTAAAAACACGTGAAGCAAATTTTTCTGCCGCAACAACGGCTTATGAAATTGAACAAAAATATTTAGCAAATGAAAAAGATAAAATTGCAAGAATTGGTAAAGGTAAAGCCAAAGTAAAACAAGGAAAATATAGGGAATTACAGCTTTCAAAACGTGAAGCAGTTGAGAAGCCTGACCAAGACAAGTCAAAGTTTAACACTCCTTTTGAATCATCAAAACTTCACGCACGCGCAGTGATAGAAATTGAAGATTTAACAATAGGTTACGATAAACCACTCATATCACACATAAATCTTAATGTTTGTGTAGGACAAAAAATAGTTTTAATTGGAGAAAACGGTATTGGAAAAAGTACTTTGTTTAAAACAATAGAAGGAAGACTGCCTGCTTTAGGTGGAAAAGTAATTACTGCTCATGGTGGAAAACTAGGTTACCTTGATCAAGAATTAAAAGACCTATCAACACACGCAACACTGTACGAAGAAATATATGCATTAGTAGAAGACCCAGGAAAAGCAAGACAACAATTATCGATGGTTGGCTTTGTTACAAATGAAGAAGTACACAAACCAATTTCAAAACTATCGATGGGAGAAAAATCAAGACTTAATTTACTAAAAGTCTTAATTGCAAAACCAAATTTATTACTTCTTGATGAACCAACAAACCACCTTGATGTTGATGCTTGTGAAATAATAGAAAATGCATTCCTAAATTATGACGGAGCAATACTGGCAGTATCTCACGACATGTATTTTATTAACAAAATAGCTGATAGAATATTCAAAGTAATGGACGGAACCATTAAAGAAGTAAGAAAAAAATGCTATTAAATTGTTTCAAGACCAAAAAAACCATAGGTTTTTGGGTCCCGAAAAGTTTTAACTTTTCGAGGATAAACTGGTTAGAGTAAAATGGGATGCTGATAAAGAAGATTATTATTTTTCAATAGTAGATGTTATTGCTGTTTTAACAGAAAGTACCAATCCAACAGATTATTTGAAAAAATTGAGAAAAAGAGACCAAGAATTAGGAAAGTACCTAGGGACAAATTGTCCCCAGATAAAAATGCTTGCAGAGGATGATAAACTGCGTTTAACCGATGTAGCAAGTACAGAGCAATTACTTCGTTTAATACTATCAATTCCTTCAAAAAAGCGGAGCTTTTTTTACGATAATATAGAAAAGGATCAAATAAAAAAATTATTTTGGTGTGGGGAAATTTTAATTGGCTTTATTAATAATGTTTTTTAATTTTTCTAAAAATTCTTCACTGTCTGCAAAATAATTGGGATATGCTTTTTTTAGGTCTCTAGTAGTATCTGTTCCAACTAAAACAACATCGTATTCTTTTCTATCTCTGTTCTTTTTTTCAAGTCTTTCTAAAGTTTTGATTGCTTTATCTACTTCATTTTCTTTAAAAGCACTAATAGTTAATCTTTCTTGGTTAATATCTATTTCCATTAAAAAGAACTTGTAATCTTTAGAGTAATCTTCAATTCCAAAAACTCTTAGAATCGCTGTCCAGCTTTGCATTGTTTTTATAAGATTTAATTCTTTTTCTTTTTCTTTAATGGCGGTGTATAATTCTTTTTTATTTAAAGGGGTGTTTGGTACAAGAGGAGTTTCTTCCATAATTGCAAATGCGGAACTGACTAATCTAAAAAAATCTTTCCACTCTGTTTTACCTTTATCAAATTTTAGTCCTTGTCCAGTAAAAAAATCTACAACTTCTACAGCTGTGGCCCAAAGGTGTTGTAATTTAGATCTTATTTGAATTTCTATTAATAATCCATTATAATCTTTTTTCCCTTCCTTTTGTGATTTATATTTATACACTAAATGTAAACTTCTATACCCATCTTCTTTGGGGTATGTGACATAATCTTGTTTTTGTAATTCTTTTTTAATTCTCTCGTGTTTTAACTTGCCTTTAATGTATTTTTCTTCGTAAAGTTTTCTTGCTAATTTTACATCGGATAAAACTACTCTACATCCTGCAATGTCTTGCATTCGTGAGAGTTTCATGGCAGATTTGCTAGTGCTATATCTTTTTAACTTTCTAACTATTGAATATAATCTTTTTAATCTTTGAACTGTGATTGCTTCTTTATCAATTTCTTCTGAGACTTTTTTGAGTCTTTTATTAAATATGTACAAAGGGTATTTATGAATTTTTCTCCAATTATCCATGATTTCTAAAGCTAGTTCATCTTCTTTAGAACTTTCTTTATTAATTAAAGCATCTCCTGCACGATCTACATTTTTCTTGCTGTAGCCCTTAAATTTTTCCCACTTCATACTTAATTTAGGTATATTAAGTATTTAAATATTTGTTTTTGGGCGCATATTTTTAAAGGCAAAATTGGGTTTTTTATAAAAAAATAGTTACTTTGGGCGCATTTTTGTTTAAAAAATACTTGTTTTGGGTGATTTTTTTGGGAGTGGCACAAATAATTGTTGGTGAAATAAATAAACCCCTCTAAACCTGCGTTATACTAAAGTATATAAAAATAGTGACTTTCCTGTAACAAAGGTTTTGGTAAAAAAAACCACTTTCACCGGCATACAACCCAGTTGTCTCCAATTTTGGTACAACTGAAATTAAAATCAAATGATAATAAATTTTACAAAACTAATTGTATAAATACAGAAGGCGCATTTAGAATAATATGGGTTATTGTATAATTCATTACTAATCTAAAAGACAAGAATGAATTCTTTTAACAAGAATAAACTCGTAGATCTTTGTTTTCAAAGCTTTTTACACAATTATCTTTTATTTTAGAAGCAAGTTCTCTTTGACCAGACTTTAGTTTTGAGTAAGCAAAATCTTGTTCAACATAAAAATAGTTTTTTGGTAAAAGGTTTGTGTCAAATATTATAGGGGAACCAGAATAAACATCGACTAGTACATTTGAATCATTTGTTCTTGAAATTGTACCACTACTTTTTCCACTCATGGAAAAGTCTAAAACATATGCTGGTTTTTTTATGTACCATTCTACAGAAGGAGAATAATGAGTAACAATTACTCCTTCTTTCATCAAATTAACTAAATCTGTTGGAATATTTTTTGTATCAATTTCGGGTGCAGAAGCATCTGCAAGATTAGCACTAGTTGGAGTTAACATAGTAGTGTATGAGAGAGGGCTAATAATATTGCTTGGAATAAGAATTAGTAAAAAGAAAGCAAAAACAATCGGAGCATAGTTTCCAGAAAATTTTTCACAAAGCAAACCAAAAAATACTCCTGTAAAAACTACTAGAATAAAAGCAAAAAAATAAACATATCTAAGCGCAAATAATTCCAAAAACATTATACTAATTAACAATAAAATTGCTGGAACAACTATTAAAAAGGTTAAATTTTTTTTCTTAAAATAACCCCAAATAATTCCTGGAATAAAAAGAATTAACAATATTTTCATATTAATTGTATAACTAATATACTCTTTCAAATAAATCCAAACAGTTTTTTGTGCACTAGTTTCAGCAATAGTAGCCATATTAGAGTTAGAAACAAGTGATAACGATCCAAGGCCTTCAAAAACAGCACTAGCTGTTGGTATTATTGCATAAAACCATTTTTTTATGTTAAATAAGATAATATGTCCAATAAAAAATGGTACTAAAAATAATCCGGCTGGTTGAGTGTCAACCGCAATCAAAAAAGATATTACTGCAGGTAAAAGAAATTTATTATTATTTTTTGATTTATACAAAAAATATCACGCTGCAAAAAAAGCTAATTGAAATAACTGATAAAACCTGGCTTGTTTTGAAAAAAACACTTCTAAAAAGAAAACAGAACAAACAAGAGCAGCAAACAAACCTGCTTTTGTATTATATTCTCTTCCAATTAAATAAGCTAGTAAAACAGTTAGTAAACCAAATATTACTGAAGGAAAACGAGCACCAAAATCAGTTACGCCAAAAATAATCATGCTTAATGCTTGAGAATAATGAAATACTAATGCACGAGAATAATATGCTCCTGAATCAAGTACTGGAACTCCTTTTTCTAAAATATTTAAAGAAGCTAACGAACTAATGCTTTCATCTACCCAAAAAGGAGCAACATCTAAAAAACCAAGTCTCAAAAATAAAGCAAACAACAATATTATGAGTAAAAATAA
>CAZVWD010000005.1:0-16881 GCA_964630715.1 uncultured archaeon | reverse complement strand
GATGTTGCTAATACAGAACAATTACTTCGTTTAATACAGTCAATTCCTTCTAAAAAAGCTGAACCTTTCAAATTGTGGCTTGCTAGGGTTGGAAAAGAAAGAATTGATGAAACTGCAGACCCTGAACTAGCAATTGATCGAGCAATGAGAACCTATTTACAAAAAGGTTATTCAAAAGAGTGGATTAATCAAAGATTAAAATCTATCGAAATAAGAAAAGAACTTACTGATGAATGGGAAAGAGTAGGAATAGAAAAACCAACAGATTTTGCAATTCTAACAAATGAAATAACAAAAGCATGGTCAGATAAAACAGTAAAAGAATACAAACAATTAAAAAATTTGAAAAAAGAAAGTTTACGCGACAATATGACTAACATGGAAATGGTTCTTAACATGCTAGCTGAGACAACAACAAAAGAAATATCAAAAAATGAAAATCCAAAAACTTTTTCCCATAGTAAAAAAATAGCTAATGATGGTGGAAAGATAGCAGGAAACGCAAGAAAACAAATCGAAAAACGAATTGGAACAAAAGTTATTACTTCAAAAAATAATTTAAACTTAAAACAAAAAAAAGTTTTATTATAAAATAAAATAGTTGCAAAAAATATTTAAAATTTTAATTCAAAAAATCTTTTTATTAGAAATTATATTAACTATGTGAATATTTTTTCAGATTGATTAACTTATTTTCACTGGCATGGAACCCTAAAAAGCTTTTATATTGTTTAAAACAAGGTACTTTTATGGACTGAAAAAATTCTTTAACAATTTTCCAAGGAAAAAAAGATGAAGAATTGTCAAAAGGGAGGGTACAAATTATACATACCCTTCCAATTGAAACAAGTGGTGGAAAACAGCAAATGCAAGAAAAGAATTAGAAAAAGAAACAAAAACAAAAGTGTCAACAAAAGAAAATTATTTACACTTAACTAACAAAAAAAATATTTTAAATATACAAAAAGAAAATAAAAAAAACTAAAATTTATTTATATGCGTCTTTGTGAAACTTTTCAAGTTCTTCTTGATTTAGCTTCTTTGTAAAGAAAACAGCATATTTTTGGAAAATTTCTGATAATTCTATTAGTCCTTCTTGGAACTCATAACTATTCATTTGTATTTTACTTGGTTTAAGTACTTCTATACTTGTAGGACCATAATAAAACAAGAATTTTACAAGTGCAGGGAAGTTTTTAACAGAAAAATTAATATCAATAAATGAAGCATACATATCATCTTCTTCTATTATTTCTGCAGTTTGAAGATCATAAATTGTAATGAATTTTTCTTTCTCAAGAGCTTCTTGTATCTTTTTTAAATGTTTTTTAAGTAAATGTTCTTCTATTGCTTTAAATTCAATAATAGCATTAATTCTAATTTTGAAAGCATCAGATTCAGATATTTTCTTTCTTTCTTGTATCTTTTCTACAATATCTTGTCTTAACCTATATTTTGTAGGATAACCTTCTTTTACAATTAAATTTAATTTTAACATAGTTTTTAGTTCTTGGGTTAATTTATCATAAGGAATGTTTAATTGTTTGTTTAATTCTTCTTCTGTTTTAGGTTCATTAAGCAGTAACAAAGCAATCTTCTTTTGTTCATCTGAAAATCCAACCATTTTTGCTCACCATTTAATCTTAAAAGAACTAATTTTTACTAATTCTCTCTTTATTATTAAGAAATATAAGACTGGTTTGTTTTAAAATGTTTTAGTTTGTGCTTGAAATTAGATTTTTGAGTAAAACTTGTTTTTCTTGTAGCTCTTTTGCAAATTCACCATAACTTTGCCAAGTATTTTCTATTTTACTAAATAGAAAAAAATCATTATCCGTAATTATTGTATCAATGTATGAATTATTTGTGTAAGATTTATTTACAAAATAATTGTTTGTAACTAAAAAAATATTTGAAGTTGAATTTATGTTCCCTAAATATTTTCCACTTTGAGGTTCAACAAGCATTGCTTCATTTAACAAATCTAAATCCAAAATTGAATTTATTTTATTTTTTGTAAATGCAAGTATACAATGACCATTTGTTTGCCCCGATTGTAAATCAAACATATTACCACAAACAATACTTACAAAATTATTTTCTATATCTACAGCTTTTGCATTTTCAAAATACCATGTTTTTGAATTATTCAACCAAAGTTTACTTGTTGTTTTAAAATCTTCCCAAGCAGTTAATTTTATTTCTAAATCATTATCACGACATTCATTAACAAGTGAATTAAATTCTGCTTTAAAAAATAAAGAATAATCTTCACAATCCCCACCCCTATTACTAACAAATTCTTCAATACTTTGTAACTTATCAACTTCTTTTGAAGTTATTTCATCATTAATATATTTATAATTTTGAAATTCTGAATTAATTAAAAAAATACAACCTAAGTTTATTTCGCAATTTTTACTTGTTTTTTTTCTACAATTTGATTTTAATTGTAGTAATAAATTTTTTTGTTTAACTGGAAGTGTTGCATTTGTACCAAACCAATCCATTGAATCTTGTAATTCTTTTTCATAATCATTTATTTTTTGTATTGTTTGATTTGCTTCATCCTTTAACACAACATATTCTTGATTCAAATAATCATTTGAATTTTTTAATTTATTAAAATCATTTCCAAGATCAAGTAAACTTGATTTCAAAGAATTATTTTCACTATTTAAAATATTAATAGAGTTTGTTAAGTTTGAAATTTCTAAATTTGAATTAGTTTTAAAATTATTAAATTCATTTTGTAAATTATCATTTTCATTAACAAGAATAACTATCCCAATCACTAAAATAATTAAAACTAATACTAAAAGAATTATTGAAATCTTAAAAATATTAAAATTTGTTTTTCGAAAGTGAACTCTGTTTTCTTGAATTTTATTTGGGCGAGTTTTGTTCAAACCCACATGTTTTTTTTCTTTTTCCATTAAATTAATTAACTAGCAAAAGGTTAAATATTCTTTTTGTGTATTATTATTATGATTCCACAATTATTATTTAGCTTTGCAGAAGGCCTTGGGTTTGCAACAGATGCAGTAGCTACACCCAGTATTGAAACTTTCTTACCAGTTAATCCACCTTTATTTATTATTGTTGGACTTATCTTAATTATTGCCACAATTTTTATTTTGTTTTTTTTAAAAAAAATGATTATCAATTCAGTTCTTGGCGGAGTTATTTGGGTTATTGCAATTTTTGTTTTAAAAATTAACATACCTTTTATTCCATCCCTTGTAATTTCTATTATCATAGGCCCTGCAGGAATTGGAACGATGTTACTCTTGAATGCTTTTGGGTTGCTTATTTAATTTAAAAAATGATTAATTATTAATTGGTGTAAAAATGGAATTACTTAAAAGTAAAAAACTTGCTTCTTTTCGTGCAGAGTATTTTGAACATGCAAAAAGACATTTATTGTTTGAAAATGTAAAAGATACTAGCGGAAATATTGTTTTTGGAAGAGGTAGTGATACTCCAAAAATTGTTTTTATTGGTGAAGCTCCTGGACAAACAGAGAACAAAACAGGCGAACCTTTCAGAGGACGAAGTGGAAAAATTCTTGATCATTGGGTTAATGAACTAGGACTTACTTCAAAAGATTTTGCAATAATTAATGTTGTCCCAATTATTCCTCTTAAAAATGGTTCAATTAGAAAACCTACAAAAGAAGAAATAGAATATTTTTTACCATTAACACAAAAATATTTAGAACTTTTAAATCCGAAAGTAATTATTTTACTTGGTAAAAGTGCAGCAAGTATTTTTGATAAAAATCTAGAACTTGGTGAAATTAAAACATATAAAAAATTTAAATTATTTTTTATTTACCACCCATCTTATTATTTACGAAAAGGCGGAAAAGGATACGAACATACTTTGTCAAAATTAAAAGATTTTTTAGAAAGCAAACATGAACAAATTAGTTTAAAAAAATTTTAAAAAAGAAAAAAAGAAAAGTATAAAAAATAAATAAAAGAATTTTATAAAAAAACTAAATTTAATTAAAAATAATTTAATCTTTTAATTAAAAATTTATTAAAAAAAATTATCTAACATAAGGTAGATTTCCACCAGGGATTTCATCTTCAACAGCTTCAAGTTGTTTTGTTAATTCATTAAATGCTTTTTCAATATCTTTTGCTTCTTTATCGATTTTTTTCATATTCAAATTAAACTTAAATCTTTTACTTAATACTTCAAGAACTCTTTTGGCACTACCTTGATCACCATAAACAAGTTGTGCGTTTGTTTCACCCATCAAACATGCCCCTGACATATTGTGTAATTTTCCAAGTCCTACAAGTAATCCTGCAGCTCCTGAAATAAGCCCTTCTTTTTTATCTTCTTTTGTTCCAAAAGAATTCCAAATTTTTAATATTTCATCATCAGTACCTGCAACAATAACGCCAGGTTTTTGATTTAATCTTTTATCACCAATGTTTATTCCTGCCAAAGTAATTATTTCTTTAACTCCTGCAGATTTGAAATAGTTTACTAAAGTTTCACTAAATTCATAATGTTCTCTTGCTGAACCAACTTTAAAATCAAGTGTTGGTTGAACAGGCCCTGCTAAAATAAAAAAGTCTTGTTTTTTATAATTTAAATAAAATAATTCATTTTTGATTAAATGAATTTTAGAATTTTTTGTATGCACACTTGGAGGAAAAGAATCTGAATAAATCTCTCCAATCTTTGCAGGCTTTAATTCTTTTAATAAATAATCAACTGCAATTTTTCCAACAAGTCCAATTCCTGGCAAACCAACAAGAAGTACACCTTTAGTTAAAGCAACTTTTTTTGTTAGTAAAATTTTTGTTGGCATAATAATCACTTAAATAAAATTATTTAATATACAAATCAATCAATTAAACAATTTAAATATATGCTATTTTTAAATAAATTAATTTAATTAAAGATAAAATTAATTAATCAAACAAATTATTTTTGTCTTTCTTCTTGTTTAAAAGAAAATTCAACATTACTTTTTTTTGCTGATTTTTCGCCTTTTTCTATTGATTCTTTTAATATTTTTTCAGCTTCTTTAAATGTTGGAGCAATACAATTAACTTGATATGTTCCAGCCCCACCATAAATTACACTACACCCTTTTGTTGAATGCATTTCTTCAAAAATCTTTTGTATAAACGCAAGGCCCGCATTATTAATTGATTTTGCTTTTACAACCCCTTTAATTACTTTTTGTGAAAGAACAATATTTTTTTCTACTAAATCTTTAACTGGTTCAACCCATTCTTTTCCAATTAATTTAGAAATATCTTCACCAAGCGCAACTTTTTCAAATGCCTTGTATAATGAACCATATTCTTCAATTAATGGATCTGCAATAGCATCCCAAACTTCATCAAAAGTTTTATTTTCTTGTTTTGCAAGTAATGCAACTAATTTTTCTTCTCGGTTAACTTGTTTAAATTCTGTCATTTTTTGTTTTTCCATTTGTGGAGAAATTCCAGCAAAACTAAGATCTATTTGTCTTTTTTCAAGATCAGTGTTCAAAACTTTTGCTACACGAACTTGGTTTATTTTTACTAAATTTCTAATATTCTTTACCCAAGAACTTGAAACATTACTAATATGTACAAACCCTCGCGTTTTACCATATTCTATTAATTCAACAAAAACACCATAATCAAGTATTTGATTAACTTTTACAACTACAAATTCGTCTTTATCAGGATAATTCATTTTCTCACATAAAATTAAGCATAAAAAAGGATTATAAAGGTTAATAACAAATCAAAAAGCATTTATTGTTTATTAAAAATACAAAAAACTATGTTTTTAGTCACAAAAATTATTTAACTTATTTTTCTTGAGCTATTTTTCGTGCAACAAATAATTTTGAAACTTTCAAAGGAACTTCAACAATTTCGCCTTTTTTGAACGGACCATATTCTTTCATATCAGTCCCAACAAATGTAGGAATATCTTTTAATATCTCAACTTCAACAAGAGTTTTTTTTGTTTCTTTTCCACCAAATAAACTTGTACAACATGAAGAATAACTTTCAAGCAAAGGCAATAATTTTTTATAAAATTCTTTTTCTTGAGTTGCCATGTTTTCTATTGATGAGTCTTTTGTGTGTGAAGCAATTAATGCTTTGTTAAGAATTTTTTTTTCTCTAAACAAAAATATTTCTTCAACAATTCTTTTTAAATTTGTGAATGATCGTGCTTCATTTGCGGAAAAGTTTTGTAAAGATTCAATATATATCTTTTTTTCAGCATCAACAAAACTAGCAAGCATATCAATAAAATCTTCATCAACTTCAACTAATTTTGACGTATTTTTTTCAAGCCTGTGAATTCTTCTTAGTTCATCAAAATCCATTTTCATCATCAACACCTACTAAATTTATGTATTTTCTTTTTTTATGCTTATTCTTTTAACTTTGCACCTTTTCCAATCAAATAAACCGCACAAAACAAAGGCACGCTTACAAGTTCATTCTTAAAAGGCCCAAATTCTTGTCCTTTAATACTAAACACTGGTGCATCTTCAACAAAAACATTTACTTTTTGTGAATCAAAAACTACCGCATCAATAAAAGGATCAAATGTTTCAAGTTCATTTAATGAAAGTTCTTTTGCAACAAACCCTGTTTCACCATGTAATGTATTTGGCACACGAATTATTTTATGTAAATCCACACTTGTTTGTCTATCAATTGGAACCATATATGTTGCAACAACAAAGTCAAGCACAGTTTTCCAAAAGGCTTTATTTGTTTTTTGTCCAACATCATAGAGTAATCCCGAATCAATTTTATCCCAAATTTCTTCTTTAACTGAAGATAAAATTTCACAACGTTTTTTTGAAAGCCCGGTAATTTTTTTTATTTGAACAGGATCTTTTAAAAAAAATTCTTTTATTCCTTGATTAATTCTTTTTGACCACAAACCAATATCTTTAGAACAATTAAGTGATTTGTCAAAACTATAACCTAAATTATCATAATACACCCCATACCCTGTTAAATAATCAACCATTTCAATTCGCGCACGTTTGTTTAAATTTTGTATTTCTTCATTTCGTAAATGGACATGATAACCTGCTTTTCCCGAAAAATTAATATTTACTTTATCACTAGTAAATCCAAAATCACTTTCTAAAAAATCTACTAATCTAAAAACTTGTTTTTTTGTTTGTTCTAAACTTTTTTGTAAAAACCATTGTTTTTTTTCTTCTCCGCGTTCTTCAACAAAAGACTCATCCCCAACTTTATTACAAACCCACACTCCGTCTTTTTTTTCACAAGTTGTTTTTACTTCATCCGCATCAAATTCATAAATCATATCTCCTTTTAACCAAAATTTATTTGTCATAGGGGTTGCCATAGGATCCATATAATAAGAGTTTGAATATGAAAAAAATAATGGAGTTCTTTGGATTAAGAAATTGTTCATTTCTTCATTAGTTTTAAATGCTAAATTTCTATTAGCGATTTTTCTTTTGTAAACCCCATAACCAAATTCTCTTTTTTCTATTTCTGGCACAGAAGTTATTTTATTTTTTTTATAAAATTCTCGAAAGTGTTTTTGTAAAAATTCTTCTTCTTTTGTAACTTCATACATCTTTTTCATCACCTTTTGAATTTTTCATTCTATTTCTAATAATCATTTTTGAATTATAATATCTCACAGGATGAGCATATTTTTTTTCTTCTTTATCAACAATTATTCCAAATTCATCCATTTTTTTATAACTTGGGGCTGATAATTCTTTTTCAAAAATTCTATCAACATGATACTGAGCAATATGTTTTTTATAATCTGGGCTTTTTGAAAAGAAAATCATCATTTCTGGTTTTGATATTCCAACTTGTTGTAAAAATCCCCCAATAGTTAAGCGTTCGTAATAAGTTAATTTTTCTCCAGCCAAAGCACGATCATACAAGTTTTTCATACTTGGAGGAAATAAATTTGGATCCATTTTTCCAATTATTTTTGCATCAAAATTTTTTTGTTGAATGTTTACAAGTTGTGAAGAAATACTTTTTGAGAGTTGTATAAACTTTTTTGGAATTAATTCTCTTTGGATTGGTAAAGAATCAAAAACGATTGAATAAGAAAGTTCACATAAATATCTTGCAAAATCATTTAAGTTAAGATACACTTTTCCACTCACAACATTTTTGTTAATTAATTTTGTTTCCTCATCAATAAAATGAATTTTTAAATATTGAAGCAAAGGAAGGGAAACAAAAAAATCTTCTTCCAAATCATATTTAACGCAAAGTTCATCAGCAAGTTCTAAGCACAATTCTTTTGAGCGTGAATCATTAACTATTTCATCAAAAGTTTTTTTACGAATAAAATTTGCAAATTTTTCAAGAATATTTGGAATTGACATTGAAGAAATAAGAAGTTTTGCTACAGGAAAAGCAACAATTTCTCTTTTATAAATTTCTTCATTAACATTAACAATATCAATATCATACCCTGTTCCTGCAAAAGCACGAGAAATCATAAGGGCTGCCCTTTTTATTTCAGTTTCACCAACATCACTTACTGAAATATTTTCTTCTTTTAAAAATCTTCTAGCAGTGTCAGTAAAGGGGAATTTTTGAGCAAAAACTAGTGTTTCCATAAAACAAATATATTAAGAAATTATTAAATAGGCAATGCAATATTTGCTTAAAGAATCATGTGTGCTAGGTAAAGTTCTATTTTACTTTCACCAATTTTATAAATGATCTTCATTGGAGAGTCTGTTTTTAGCCCAATAGTAATCTTTTCTGCAGGATCAACCATTCGAACAATATTTTGGAAAAAATTAAGCGAAAACTTTGCATTAACTTCTTTTTCAGATTCCACTTTTGATACTTTTGTAGCTTCAGTTTCCATAGTTCCGCTAGGACCCTTTGCTTCAACATAAAACTTATTATTTTTAACTTTTAAAATAATACTACTTCCAAAAAGCATTGCATCCCTTAACATTTCTTTAAGAGAAGTTGAACCAATAATTATTTTTGTATCATACTCAACTTTAGGAGTTTTTGCTTCTTCTTCATTAACATCAATTAAAGGCAATTTAAAACTTCTTTTTAAATCAGAGTCAAGTTTTATTTTAATTTCCGATTCAGTTAATTCAATTGATAATCTATCTTTTGGCATAGCTCTTTGAAGAAGTTTATTAAATTCAACAATATCTACTCCGACAAAATTTGGTTCTACATCATAAACATCAAATAATTTTTTATCAATAAAATAATCAACTAACAACACTTGAGAAGGATCTATCGCTTTGAAATAAATTCCCTCAGGAGCAAATCTAAAATTACCTTCTGGAATAAACACTGAGATTGCTTCCATCGCATTTTTCAAAAACCCAATATTTCTTAATTCAATCATGTTATCATAAATAAATACTACCATTTCCTATTTAAGGATTAGGTTAGTAATCGCATTTTAGCAAATTATACTAATTTATATTAAAATAGAACTAATTTAGTAATTTTCTTTTAGTAAAGCAATAAGAACACCGATTAAAATAATTGTTAAGAGCACTCCTAGCTCAACTAGGTTATCAACCAAAGCAAGGTCTTTTACAATAATTCCAATTAATAAATTATTGGCCGCAGTTAATGGTAAAACAACACTTATCCATTGCATAATTTGAGACATCAAATCAAGAGGAACAATAATTCCACTCAAAAATAACATCGGGATTATTGCAAGTAAAGATAACAATATTGCAGTAGATTGTGTTTTTGTAAATGAAGAAACAATTAGGCCTAAACAAATAAATGCTAAAGCAATAATTACTGTGGCAAAATAGATTTCAACAAATCGTGTTAATAAATCTGAACCAAAAACAACTATTGCAATTATAAAAATAATTGTTGCTTCAGACATAGCAATTACTAATTGTCCAATTATCTTTCCAGTAATTAATGTTAATTTGTTTGTAGGGCTTAACATAAATCTTAAAGCGACATTTTCATTTCTTTCAAGAATCACAATTATTGAAGTTAATAATAAACAAGTCATAATTAAAACTATTGAAATTGCATTAGCTACAACCCCACCAATAAGTAATGGGTCAATTGGACTTAACGCAGCAATTAATGATTTTGGAGAAAATAATCTTTTTTCATTAATTTTTATTGGATCAGATAAAACAGTTTTATCAAGCGAATCTAAATTATCCATTTCATCAACTAAACTTGATAATAAATTTCCTGACGAATTAAGTTTTGATTCAATTTCTATTTTTGATTTTTTCGAACTAACAATTAATTGTCTTACTTCATCAAGTGAATCTTTAAATACAACTAAATCAGAGTTCATCCCACTAATTGAATTTGATGAATCTTTCAAAATATTTGATACATTTTTTGATTCATTTTCAAGACGAACAAACAACGCGTCAGCATCAGCCAAAGTTTTGTTTAAATTAGATTGATCATTTGATAATTCATCCATTAAAATTCTTAATGAATCAATCGAGTCTTTAAATTCAGTTAAATCATTTTTTTGACTTTGAAGTTTTGCAACACCTTCTTCACCAAGTACGGACCCATAAGTTAAAATTATTTCATCAACATTACTTATCAACAGATCTAATTGATTTGATAATTCGATTAATTGTAAATTATATTTTTCAAATGAATTTTTTAACTCATTAAGTTCTTGTTTAACTTTAGAAAATGATGTTTTAAAACTAGCAAGTTCTTTTAAAAAATCTTGATTTTTTTTATCAAAATCATCAATATTAGTTTCTTGAGTATTTAGTGTGGATTCGATTTTATTAATATCAAAAGCATTTAATTTTGCTTCTAAATTATCAAGTTCTTTACCAGACTCATTTAATTTTGTTTTAAATTCATCAATTTGGGATAATTGAGAACCAAGATTAGATTTTAAATCAAAAATAATATCTAAAATTAGTTCAAAATTTTTTTTAACAATATTAAGTTCTATTAACCCAATGTTACTTACAGCAAATGATCTAAAAGATCCCCCAGCAGCTAAATTTGAGTTATCATAGTACAAATCAAGTATTATTGGTAACTTTCCGTTTGAATTAGCTACTAACCCCACCATTATTTCCTTTCTTTTTAGACTAGAAAATAATTCGTTAGAATCAGAAAATTTAATAACATGCAAATTTTGGTTTTGTTCTGAGAGTTTACCCATTAGATTCATATCTGCAGGTAAGTTATCAACAACTCCAACATTAATTGTCATTGCATTTAAATTGACTCCACTCATTCCCATACCTAACAGAAAAATTGCAAGCAAAGGATAGAGTAAAATCAAAAGCAAAGCAATCCTTTGGGATTTTATAACTGAAATTTCTTTCCAAATAATATCAAACAATCTCATAATATCACTTTTTTACATCCATTTTTTCACCAGTCAAGTTCAAAAATACGTCTTCAAGATCAGGTTGTCTTGTTGTTGAAGCAATAATATTATATCCTTGATTAATAAGCCACTGAGTCACAGCAGTTAATTTTTCAACACCATGTTCACTTTCAATCGGCAAAAATAATAATTCTCCTTTTTCAAGCACATATTTATTTTGTAAAACTTTTTTTATTTTTTCAAGATCAGCATCGGCCAAACCATTTTCGATTTTATACACCATTACTTTTAATCCACCATATTCCGCAATTAATTCTTGTGGAGAACCGATTATCAATAATTTACCTTTTTTGAGTAACGCAATTCTTGTGCAAAGATCTTGTGCTTCATCCATATAATGTGTTGTCAATATAATTGTTTTTCCTGCTGTTTTTAATTCTTTTATTTTTGCCCAAAACATTTGTCTCATCTTTGGGTCAAGCCCAACTGTGGGTTCATCAAGAAAAATAATCTGGGGATCATGAATAAGCGATAATGCAATATTTAAAAGTCGTTGATATCCACCACTCAAAAAGGATGCTTTTACATCTTTAAACTCATTTAATTCTAACCATTTTAACAAAAATTCTACTCTTGCATTTATTTTATCTTTTTTTAACCCAAAAATACTAGCAAAAAATTTCATGTTTTTTTCAACAGAAAAATCTTTATAAAATGCTGGATCTTGAGGAACTAAAGAAATTTTTTGTTTTAAATTAACTGGTTTGTTATCAAAATATGAAACACTTCCAGTAGTTTGTTTTTCAAGACCTAAAATTATTTTTGTAATAGTACTTTTACCAGCTCCGTTTGAACCAAGTAAACCAAAAATTTCTCCACTTTCAATATCAAAACTAATTCCATTTAAAACTTTTTTTGCACCATACTGTTTGGTAATATCTTTAACAGAAATTATTGACATAATAAACAAACGAAAAAGAAGTATAAAAATAATTGCTTTTAAAAAAAAGAAAGAGTAAAAGAGCTATTGCTCTTTTACTTTTAATTACTATCCAATTTGAATTGTAGCAAAGTATTTGTTATCTGACGCTCTTAATCCAATATTTGTGACTATTAAAGATGTGGCCATTAAGCTATCTGAAAAGTGATCTCTTAAATCAAATGTACCTGACGCTTGAATTATTTTGATTAATTTTCCTTGATAATATAATCCAAATTTTCCAACATACTCATCATTTGAACTTGCTCCATTTTTAAGCACATCAATTAATTCAATTTTAAGTGATTCCATCGAATATTCTCCTGCACCCATAACAAATGTTGATTCACCAACTAACAAATCACCACTAATAAAATTTGTATCAGATGTAAGCATCACACTACAAGGAACTACAATGTCTGCAGCACCATATTGGATTTTGTCTTCAATATTAGCACTAGCATAGACTATTTTTACTGATGATTTATCAAAAGTATATGTTTGCCCAACAACACAATCTTCATCCAGATAAAAATATCTTGATGTAGTCAAATCTGTTGTTGAACCAGGCATCATTTCATGAGTAGCTGAACTTACCATGCCCCCAGCACTAACACTAGTTACTGTTAAAGTTTCAGAAGAATTGTTTTTTAAATCCAAAAACAACATATCTCCACCCATTCGCCAATCAGTTATTGCAAAGGGTTCTGCACTTTTCCAAACAACTCTTGCTGAGTTTTCAGCAACACTCATATTTGAATCTACTGAAGTATCAAATTGCCATACCTCAACACTAGTTCCTTGACTATATTTTAAATCAAATGTATTTTGAACACCACTATATTCTAAATCAACAGAATATGTTACATTAGCCCAATCTTTAATAGATTGTTCATTAAATGCTCTTTGAGACATAAGCATCGGATTCATATACATTTTCATTGGAGTCTCATAACTCATACATTCTTTTTCACCAGAAGATATTACACAATAACCTGTTTGTAAAATTTCTTCAGCTGGGATTAATTCACCTTGTGAATCCACCATAGAAATAGTTTTTCCAATTCCTAAAAGTCCTTTTACTTCCACATTATTTGTTTCTTGATTTATTTCAACCCAAGTTTCTTCAATTGAAACAGGTGCAATTCCTGATTGATAATTAAAATCATTAAAACTTGATCTTAAAAGATAATTTGCATAAGGAATATCTTCAAGATATGCTGTTCCATTAGAAACTTTTCCAACTATCTCACCATCTTGAGCATAAACATTTATTTCTTGTCCTTCAAGTTCTAAAAGATCGTCTTGTGTTGTTCCAATTCCAGGAACAATTGATACTTTTAAATCACCTGTTTTTTCTTCAACATCCTTGTTAAAACGAGCATATATTTCTTGATATTTACTATACGGCGCATAATAATATTCTTGAGGTTCATAACCATCAACATTTACTACTGCTTTATATTCAATATACTCATTTTCTAGCTTATTTTTTTGCACATAAACAAAAAATAAAGCATTAACTTCTTGTCCTTTTTCAAAATTTATTGAATCATACAAAAATTCTTCTTCTTTATTTTCACCATACTGGTAATAAGTTCTTTTCATATACAAATCTATTTTTCCAGGCCCATTAATAATATCATAATTATTATTAACTGCTTTTACTCTTAAAGCTGGATTACTAGGAACTATTTGCAAATCCACATAATAATCTTTTGATTCACTCACAGTGATTTTTTCAGAAACAGCACGATATGCATAATCTTCTGAACGTAATTCAAAGTAATAATCTCCAGGTTGAGTAAAATTCATTTGAATATTTCTTTTGTCTCCAACTGGTTTTGATCCACTTTCACTATCATTAAAACTAATATTTAAGTTTTTTGCTTGTTCTCCAAACCAATTGTCTCCAAGTCGAGACGTTATGTTTGCAGATGCATTAGCATACACATCTTTACTGTGATACCAATAAAGTGATAAATCTCCTGTTGCGTCCCATGCTCCCGAGACATTAATATTTACTGTTGCGTTTACTGGTGATGTACAATCAGTTACACAAGTGTTTTCTTCACCAACAGTGCAAATTCCATCCCCACAAATATTCAAATTTGATTCAGTACATCCAAACAAAAAAAATATTGAAAATACTAATATCAAACTTGTAATTAAAAAAGTTTTATTCATTTTAAGTCCTCCATAATAACTTATCCATTGTAATAAATAAGTCTTCAAACTTTAAAAATCTAACTAAAATAAAATTAAAACAAAATTAAAATAAGACTCTTGTTTAATTATTAATTTTAATTGTATAATTAGATAAAAAATGAAATTAACAAATATTGCTTAAGTCAATAACTTCATAAAAAATTATGTCTGCAGCCCCAAACTGCTTTTTTCCATCAATCAAATTTGAATTATAAGTTAATACAATATTATCTTTATCAAAAATATATTTTTTACCATCTTCACAAGAACTTTGTTTAGGGATGTCAATTACTTTTGATTTTCCTGGCGCTACAAAAGTATTTTCATCAAAAATCAATTCAAAATCTGTGGCAAGATTAAATTTAACCAATTCCAATGTTTCATTAGAATTATTTAATACAACCAAAGTAAAAAATTCATTACTTTTACCTGTAATTGCCCAATCAACTATTGCCCATGGTTCTGCTGACTTCCAAGCAGCTCTGGCTTGAGTCTGATCAATCTGTGACCCGCCACAATCGCTTACACAAGTAACATCTTCACCAATCTCACAAAGCCCATTACCACAAACAGGTAATTGAGTACATCCAAAAATTACAAATAAAGAAGCAACAAATAAAATAGCAATTAATATTTTCTTCATAATAGTTAGTAATCCTTTTTACTATTTAAAACTAACTCAAAAAAATTAGACCATATTAATTATTTAGAATTTGTGTTAATTAAGCATTTTCAATTCGTGGAGCTAAAAAGTAAGTTATTTTTGCTTCACCAATATCATAAGATATTTTTACTGGAGCATTTGATTTTATAAAAAGCGAAACATTACCACTAGCTGATTTTAACATATCTTGTAAATAATCTAGAGGAAACATACTTCGACATTCTTGTTTTACTTTAAGTTCTGGCAAAGTTTCTTTATCTTGCATTGCATCTTCGTTTAAATTTCCCTTTGATGAATTTGCTTTAACATAAAATTTGTCTGCTTCACAACCAATAATAATGTGTGAACTAATTAATGCAACATCTTTTAGAGCATGTTGCAAGAATGAAGAGTTAATTGTAAGTTCTGCATCAAACTCTATTTTTGGAGAAGGAACTTCACTTGTTGAAATATCGATTAGTGGAACTTGAAATGATCTTTTTGCTTTTCCATTAAACTCAACTTCTAAAAATGATTTTTTATCATCAAGAGAAAGAGTTAATTCGTCCCCAGTTTGTACACGAGAAAGTATTTGGTTTAAATAATCAAGGTCAAGACCAAGTCTTATTTCGTCACTTTCAAATTTCTCAAACGCGCTTTTTGGCATTGAAAAATCAATCATTGATATTTGGCTTGGGTCAGTTGCTTTAAGTTCTAAACCATCAGCTTTTACAACCAGTTCAGCTTCATCAATTAAAACAGATATTGCTTCAATACTCTTTTTGAAAATGCTTGCGTCTTTTAAAACCAATTCCATAATATCACTTTAAAACTATAATAAAGAAGAAGCTGATTAAGTTTAAAAAAGAAACTAATTTTAGTCTAAATTTTTGTAATCCACGATTTTTCCGCTAGAATCAAGCTCAAGCTCAAGACTATGCCCTTGAACATTTATTTTTGCAACAAAATTATTCTTTTTCGCATTAAAATCAAGAATTTCTATCTTAGTGTGTAATTGATTCTCAATTTTTGGTTGAAATTTTTTAATTAACAATTGTTTCAAAGAAACTTCTGTTTTTTTTATTTCTAAAGGTTCTCCACTTTCATTTTTTTGGGGTTTTTTAACTTCCTCAACTTTTGTTTCTTCTTTTGCCACATTAACTTTTACTTTCCCAGACCTTATTTTTGAAATATTTTTTAAAATATTAAGTGCGGCCTTTTCTTCTCTACTTTTTTTATTTATAACAAATAAAATTGCTAATGAAATAACAATTAAAATTAGTGCAATACCAATTATTACAAATGCTAAATCAACAAGATTACTACTTGTTAAACTTCCTTGTAATAAATTTGAAAAAAGATTAATTATATCCATAATAGTATTATTTCTTTTTAGAATAAAAAGCTTGCCTTAAGCAAACCCAACTAAAATTTAACAAACTCCCCTAAAATCTCGTGGTAATTTTTTATTTGAAATTAATGAAATTAAATCATCAAATAACCACAATTTTACACAACCAATTTTTGGAATTTGACCAAAAGCAACACCCTCTATTTCATCAATTGGAATTGCATAAAAAGTAATACAATTTTTTGTTGATTTATTCCTCAATTGATCAATTTTACCACAATCTTGATCATAAGTTGGATTTGTTAAATCATTATCCCCTTTTGTTAAAACAAATTCTCCATCAAGAGCATTTATTTTTAC
>CAZVWD010000004.1:0-17316 GCA_964630715.1 uncultured archaeon | reverse complement strand
ACTCCTGCATCATTTACATCAAGAGAAACTTTACCACCATTTGCCTTAACATATTCTGCTAAAAATTTAGCTATTTCATATTCAATAGGGTTTTCAAGTTTGTACCCTTCAATATGCATTATTTTTGTTTTAAAATCAAGTGTTATTTCATCTTTACTAATAACATTACATCCACCTAAATTAACTGCAAATGTTCTTTCACCATCAGGAGTAATACAAGCAATACATTCACCAGTACTTGTGCCAATTTTTTCAATAAATAATTCTTTTACATTAGCATTTATGGTTTGTTCTTTGTAAGTTTTTCCAAGCACATCATTTCCAATCCCACCAATATATGCAGCGTTTGCTCCAAGAAGAGCTGCTCCAGCAATAGTATTTGAAACACTTCCACCAGGAGATTGCATTACTTTAAACGAATTTAATTCTTCATGCAATATTTTACTTTTTGTATCATCAATTAACAAAAAATTTCCTTTTGTCAAATTATTTTTTAACAAAAATTCATCAGTAACATTTACTGTTATATCAAGTATACTACTTCCAAAACCCACAATATCATAATCCATAAATAAAACTCACTAAAACAAATTTATAAAAGTAATTAATAAAATAAAACCCAGTGTAAACTCAAATCAATTCATTCTTCACAGGCAGCTTTTATTAATCCATAAAATAATGGTGCTGGTGAATCAAGTTTTGATTTAAGTTCTGGATGTGCTTGTGTTGCTACAAAATATTTATGCATGCTTTTTGGAAGTTCTATAAATTCAACTAATTTTCCACTTGGTGAAAGTCCAGAAATAACCATTCCACGTTCTTTTAAAATTTTATGATATGCTGGATTAACTTCAAACCTATGCCTGTGTCTTTCACTAACTTTATTTGAACCATATAATTTTTCAACAATTGAACCTTGTAAAATATTTGCTTCATATGCCCCAAGTCTCATTGTTCCACCCTTATCAACTACACCTTTTTGTTCATCCATCAAAGTAATTATTTTATCTTTTGCGCAAGAGTTCATTTCGGTTGAATTTGCATCTGCTAAATCACAAACATTTCTTGCAAACTCAGCAACTGCTGCTTGAAGTCCTAAACAAATTCCAAGAAATGGTAAATTATTTTCACGAGCATATTTTACAACACTAATTTTTCCTTCCCAACCACGAGTTCCAAATCCCCCCGGAACAATTAAACCATCTAAATCCTTTAATAATTCATTTGCATCAACACCATTTTCAAGTTGTTCTGTATCAACCATTTTTATTTCAACACCAACTTCTAAATTTGCTGCTGAGTGTCTTATTGATTCTACAATTGAAGCATATGAATCTCCAAGTGCACAATATTTTCCACAAATCCCAATGTTAACTCTTTTTGTAAATCCATTATCCATTTTATGTGCTAAATCATCCCATTTTTTTGATTTACTTTCATCAGCAATAATGTTTAATTTTTTTTCAATTATTTTGTCAAGTTTTTGTTTTCTAAGTTCACTTGGAATAAGATAAACTGAACTTACATCTTTACTTGTTAAAACGTTTTCAACAGGCAAGTTACAAAATAAACCTATTTTTCTTTTAATATTATCAGCCAAATATTCTTCACATCTTGCAACAATAACATCTGGTTGAATTCCTATTTCATTAAGTAATTTTACACTCATTTGAGTTGGTTTACTTTTTTGTTCATTTACTCCGGTTGGAATTGGAACATATGAAAGGTGAATAAACATTACATTTTCTTTTCCTTTTTCCCAAGCAAGTTGTCTTACTGCTTCAAGATATAATCCATTTTCAAGATCTCCAACAGTACCACCAATTTCAATAAACACAATGTCAGCAGTTTCATTTTTTGCAATTGTATTAAATCTTTCTTTTATTTCATCAGTCACATGAGGAACAAATTGAACTGTTTTTCCTAAAAATTCTCCTTTTCTTTCTTTATTTAATATTGATTGGAAAACTTTTCCCATTGTTAAGTTCCAATCCCCCTTTGCAACAACATTTGCAAATCTTTCATAGTGACCAAAATCCATGTCACATTCAGTACCATCATCAAGAACAAAAACCTCTCCATGTTCAACAGGATTCATTGTCCCCGGATCAACATTCAAATAACCATCACATTTTATTGTAACACATTTTAAACTCGAAAATAAGTTGCCAATACTCGCGGTTAAAATTCCCTTTCCAAGTCCAGAAAGAACTCCACCTGTAACCACAATATATTTGGGCATTAATATCTAAACACATTCTACTATAAATAACTTTTCAAAAACAAAAATAAATTATGTATACTTACTAAATTATTTATTAAATAAAACTCAAAAAGATAAATTATTTTTGTTAAAAATAAAAAGAGCTGATCAATTGACCAGCTCAACGAGTTCTAAATTATTATTTATTTTTTTATTAAATCTTTGATTAAATAAATTGCGGATAATGCAACAAGCACATATACAATCATATCTACTGGCGGAAATGCTCCAACAAGTAAATCAACTAGATTATAACCGAAAGCATAAAGCCCCCAATTAAGTCCACCTATGATTACTAATACCATTGCTACTTTATCAATTATTTCCATTGTTTCCATAATTTCACCTCAATTAATTAAACAATTAACCATAATATAATTTCAATATTTATAAACATTACCAAGTAATGAAAAAACAATAAAATTTAGAAAACCAGCGAATTTTTAGCAAAAAATCAATAAACTTTTTAAAAAAAAATTATTTTATAATTGATGAACCAGTCATTTCTTTTGGTTTATCTAGTTTAAAAATATCAAGTACTGTTGGAGCAACATCTTTGAGTCCTTTTCCTTCAAAAAGTTTAACTGTTTTTAGTTTATTATCATTACTCACAACAATAAAAGGCACTGGATTTAATGTGTGTGATGTTGCAAATTCTTTTGTTTGATCTTCAGCATTGCCATGGTCTGCTAAAATAAGTAAACAATAATTTTTTTCAAGACCTTCTTTCACTATTTTTCCAACACAATCATCCACAGCTTCAATTGCTTTAACAATAGCATATTTATCAGCAGTATGACCAACCATGTCACAGTTAACTAAATTAACAACAATAAAATCAAATTTTTCTTTTTCGATTTGCTCAATCAATTTTTCTGTAACTTGATAAATACTCATTTCTGGTTTTTTATCATATGTCGCAACTTTTGGACTTGGCACAAGAATTCTTTCTTCATTTTTAAATGGTTCTTCAAGTTGACCATTAAAAAAGAAAGTAACATGCGCATATTTTTCTGTTTCACTAATACGAAGTTGTGTTTTATTTGCGTTAGCTAAAACTTCACCAAGTAAATTTTTCAATTCAATATCAGCAAATGCAACTTTTGCATTCATCGGAGAATAAAATTGTGTCATTGCAACAAAAAATACTTTTAACTTTGTTCTTGCAAAACCATCAAAATCATCTTCAATAATTGCTTTTGTTAATTGCCTTGTTCTATCTGTTCTAAAATTAAAAAATATTATTGAATCGTTGTCTGCCATACCCTCATAACTTTTCTTTTTTCGCGGAACAATAAATTCATCAGTTTTTCCTTCACCATGACTTAATTTTATTGTAATTTCAGTTTTATCAAATTCAATTTCAGACTCAGCTTTTACAATACACTCATAAGCAAGTTGTGTTCGCTCCCAACGATTATCTCTATCCATTGCATAAAATCTTCCAGAAATTGTTGATATTTCTCCAAACCCAATTTCTTTTATTTTTTTTTCAATTGTTTTTATATGTTTTAAACTTGAAGTTACAGGAGCATCCCGCCCATCAGTAATTGCATGAATTTTTACATTTTCAAATTTTTCTTTTTTACACAAATCAAGTAAAGCAACCAAGTGATCTAAATGAGAATGAACTCCTTCGACTTGAAACAAACCAATTAAGTGTAATGCTGAATTATTTTTTTTGGCATTATTTATTGCAGCTAAAAAAGAATCATTGTCAAAAAAAGTTTTATCTTGAATTGAATTATTTATTCTTTCAAAAGATTGGTAAATTATTCTACCTGAACCAATTGTCATGTGTCCTACTTCAGAATTTCCTTGATAACCATCAGGCAAACCAACTGCTCGGCCAGAACAATCAAGTAAAGTATTTGGATAAGTTTGCATTAATTCATCAGTATTTGGCTTGTTAGTATCAGCAATTGCATTATCATTTATGTCTTTTCGATAACCCCAACCGTCACGTATTACCATTATTACTTTTTGTTCCATTTCATCAAACCTATTTTATACACAAAGAAAAAGAAAGTTGTTTTTTTAAATGAAACCTAAACAAAATAAAACAAAGCACAAAAACTAAAAAAAATTATTTTGAAGGCATTTTTGCCTTCAACAAAACCATTTATAATAAACAATTTAATTTATCCTGAAATTTTCTCCAGCATAAACAAAATTTGTTTCTTCTTCAATTCTTAACAATTGATTGTATTTTGCATTTCTTTCACTTCTACATGGAGCCCCAGTTTTTATTTCACCAGTAGCTAAACCAACAACAAGATCTGCAATGAAAGTATCTTCTGTTTCTCCACTTCTGTGAGATACCATTACACCCCAACCATTATTTTGTGAATCAAGACATGCTTGTATTGCTTCTGTTATTGAACCAATTTGATTTACTTTTAAAAGTAAAGCATTACATGCATTTTGTCCCAAAGCCATCGCAATTCTTTTTGGATTTGTGACAAGTAAATCATCTCCAACAATTTGAACTTCTTTTCCAACTTGATCAGTTAGTTTTGCATAACTCTGGAAATCATCTTGATCAAACGGATCTTCAATTGAAATTATTTCATAATTACTAATTAATTTTTTGTAATATTCAATCATTTCTTCTCCAGTTTTATAAGTTGCAGTTTCACTTTTGAAAGTTAAATTATATGCATTTTTTTCTTTTTCAAAAAATTCTGAAGCAGCAACATCCATTCCAATTTTTACTTTTCCTTTGTAACCTGCTTTGTCTATTGCTTCTGTTAATAAATCAAGAGCTTCTTCTGCACTTTGTACATTTGGTGCAAACCCACCCTCATCGCCAACATTAGTTGCTTCTAAACCATATTTTGATTTTATGATTCCTTTTAATGCATGATAAGTTTCAGCACCCGCTCTTAATGCTTCTTTAAAATTTTCACAACCAACTGGAAGAATCATAAATTCTTGCATAGCTAATTGATTACCTGCATGTTTTCCACCATTAATAACATTCAAACTAGGAACAGGCATTCTTAATTTTGTTTTTCCAGCAATATCCGCAATGTGTTTATACAAAGGAACTTTTTTTGAGGATGCTCCTGCTAAACAACACGCCATTGAGACTGCTAAAATAGCATTCGCACCAAAATTTGCTTTATTTTCTGTACCATCTGCTTCAATCATTTTATCATCAATTTCTTTTTGTTGTTCACAATCCATTCCGTTAAGTAATGGAGCAATTTTTTCATTTACATTTTTTACAGCTTTTAAAACACCCTTTCCACCATAACGCGAATCACCATCTCGAAGCTCTAAAGCTTCATATATACCAGTGCTTGCACCTGAAGGAACAATAGACCTAAACAAACCACCCTCAGTTATTACTTCCGCTTCTATTGTAGGATTTCCTCGTGAATCCAAAACTTCTCTAGCTTTTATGTTAATTATCTTTGACATCAATACACCTCATTTTCAAAATTCTTATTAATAACTACACTAGAAAAAGAGCAAAAACTTTTTATTGAAATCTAAAACATTAAAAGTGAAAAACGATCAGATAATAACCTTTTTAAATACCCTCAAAGTACAATCTAGTAGTGAGTTATTTGAAAAAAAATAAACAAAAAGCACCAAAACTAAAATCAATTACTGGTTTTAAACTTGAAAATAAAACAATTACTGAGCTACTTAGTGAAATGGAAACTGTTGGTTTTCAAGCAACAAATTTAAGCAAAGCTGGAAATATAATTGAAAAAATGAAAAAAGATAAAGCAACAGTGTTTTTGAGTTTTACTTCAAACATGGTTTCAAGTGGTCTTCGAGAAGTTTTTGCACAAATTGTAAAACATAAATTGGTTGACGTTATTGTTACAAGTGTTGGTTCAATTGAAGAAGATTTAATGAAAACAAAAAAACCTTTTCTTTTAGGTGATTTTAATGTTAGTGATGTTGAGTTACATAAAGAAGGAACTAATAGAATAGGGAATATTTTTGTTCCAACAGACAGGTATGAAATGCTTGAAAAATTATTACAACCATTTTTTGCTAAAATGCTTATTAAACAAAAAACAGACGGAAAAATGATTTCTCCAAGCGAACTTATTTTTGAACTTGGAAAAACAATAAATGACGAAGACTCAATTATATATTGGGCAACAAAAAATAATATTCCAATTTTTTGTCCAGGAATAACTGATGGAGCTCTCGGACTTCAAGCATATTTTTTCAAAGAAGAAAATAAAGAATTTGGAATTGATGTTACTGCGGACATGCACAAAGCTGCTGAAATTGTTATTACTGCCGATAAAACTGCAGGAATAATTTTAGGCGGAGGAATAGCAAAACATCACCTTATTGGGCTTAATATTTTAAGAGACGGACTTGATTATGCTGTTTACATAACAACAGCAATGGAAGGTGATGGTTCTCTTTCTGGCGCAAGACCAAAAGAAGCTAAGAGTTGGAGTAAAATTAAAGAAGAAGGAAATGTTGTTTGTGTTGAAGGTGACGCAACAATCTTATTTCCATTCCTTGCAATTAAACTAAAAGAAATTTCAAAATAAAACAAGCTATAAAAGAAGTGTCTAGATGATAGAAACAATAATATATTTTGCAACAATAATTGTGTTAGCGTTTTTTACAGGACTTGTTGTAAAAACAGCAGATTATTTTGAAGACACGCATAAAAAACAAAAACCAATAATATTAATTTTGATTGGGCTCATTTATGGATTATTAATTTTCATAATGACATATTATTTCCCAATAGTTGCACCAATTTGGCTTGGGACTGTTTTAGGATTAATTTTATTTGGAAAAATTGATAAGGTTTCACACAGAATTGCAACAACACTTGCAATTTTATTAACATTAACGTTTTTCTTAGACGCAATAAATTTATTATTAATATTTTTTGTTTTAATAAATATTGCTGAAGAATTGGTAAATGATCATTTTGACAAACACAAATTAAAAAATATTAGATTACAATCAATATTGTCTTCAAGACCTTTACTTGAGGTTTCTGCATTTTTAGTTTCACTTATTTTGAATCAATGGGAAATATTTATTGCAATATTCTTTTTTGATATTGCTTACTTATTAGTTACAAAATATGAAAATAAAAAAATAAAAGAAAACAAATCAAAAACTAATGAAACAAAGAAATCAAACAAAAAAAGAAGAAAATAATTCTTTCAATAATTTATCTTCACCCAAACTAATTTTATCTGGATTAAATTCAACTAAATCAATTGCTTTTGCAAAAGGGAAAGATAACTCAAGTAATTCTTTTGTTTGATCGCAACTTAAACCATCATCGGGAAAATACCCTGTTGCTCTCATTATTTCACTATTTAACATATCAACATCAAAAGAAACATATAAATTTTTAGAAGTTTTAATAAAATCTAAAACTTGTTTTTTTGCTTTTTTGAAATCATTATTTATTTCATCAAAATAAAGATGATTTATTTTATTTTCTGCCAAACATTCTTTTTCAATATCAGAAACTTTCCTCAAACCAAAAATAAAAATATCTTCTCCATTTAAAATGTTTTTTTCAACAAGCATTCTTACAAAATCTTCATGAGTTGTTGTTGAAGGCAAAGCATCTTCACAATCAGCATGAGCATCAAAAATCAATAATTTAGCACCAACATATTTTGTTGCAAATGCTTTAACAATAAACCCAGTAACATCATGAGTTCCCCCAAAAAAAACAGGTTTATCTTTTTCTAAATTAATATCACAAAATAATTGACTTGTTTGAGCATAAATTTGTTCATGTGTAACATCTAAATCATCACTTAAATCAAATAATTTACCTTTCACATTGAATAATTTAAATAAGAAGTTCGGTGCTTTTTTACACCCTTCATTTTTTTCAAGAGCTCCTTCATCAGTTGCAACCCCAAAATACTTGTTTTTCATAACAATAACTTGATGAAAAAAGTTTTTAAGTAGAGGATTTGTTAGTATATTATGTCTAATTCAAAGAAACATAACACTTCTGAAGATTGTTTATTTTGTAATTTTGTCTCAGGCAAATGGAAAATGCATGGGAATAAATACAAATTTGAAATTCTGCAAGAAACACCTAACACAATTTCTTTTTTATCAATTGATTTTCCTTCACCAAAAAGAGAACATATTTTAGTTATTCCAAAAAAACATTATACTAATTTAGAGGATTGTCCAAAAAAAGTATTACATGAATTAATGGAACACACAACACTTGCGAGTAGAGCTTTAAGACTTGAAAATCAAGGGTGTAATATTTTACTTAACAATGGAAGAAGTGCCCAACAAAGTGTGATGCATGCTCACTTCCATGTTGTTCCAAGAAATGACAAAGATGGAATTGAAATAGAACTTTGGAAAAGAGTGAATATTAGCACAAAAGCATATAAAGAATTAAATAAAAAAGTAAAAAAATTATTTAAAAAAATAAACACTACAAAAAACAATGATCAAAAGAAAAAATCAAAACAAACTAAAAAGAAAAAGATAGAACCAATCAAAAAGAAAAAATCAAAACAAACTAAAAAGAAAAAGATAGAACCAATTAAAAAGAAAAAATCAAAATCAACTAAAAAGAAAGATTAATATTTAACAAAAATATAATTTAAATGATAATTATGATTGAAATCAGAATACCCTTAATTGACGCAGTCATTACTACTTTTTTAAATAACATTGGCGAAATTTCAATTTATGCAATTTCAATTGCAATATATGCAGTAGTAATTTGGCACTACTACCGATTGCTTGCAAGAAGAGATTTCTTTCATTTTGAAGAAACTGATGGCGAAGGTATTGGAGCATGGTTTAAAAATTTTTTTGGAGAAATTGCATTTATTTTCAAATACATATTATTTTTTCCATTAATTTCTTTTATTTTTTTCACAATATTTTCACTAATGTTATTTTTACTTTCAAAAGAACAAACAATACAACAAATATTATTTATTGGAGCTGCAGTAATAGCCGCAACAAGAATTACAGCATATTATAATGAAGATTTATCAAAAGACCTTGCAAAAATGGTTCCTTTAGCACTTCTTGGTGTTTTTATTGTACAAGCCGATTTTTTCTCAACAGAAATACTTATTTCAAGAATAAATGAATTACCAAATTTTATGATAGAAATTGCTTCATTTATTTTATTTTTCTTAGTTTTAGAAATTGCTTTAAGAATTATTTATGGTTTTGTTTCAGTTAACAAAAGTGATAAACTAAAACGCCATGAAAAAATAAGATATAGAACTGCTGTTGAAAAAGTTAAAAAATCAGAACGAGACAAAATACTTGATCAACTTGAAGACTCAATCTAACGTCGCAAAAATCTTTTTAATCTAGCAATACCAGTTTTTTTTAAAATTGCTTTAATTCGTTCGCGTTGTTTTATTTTTCTTTCTACGATTTCATCAGCAATAACTAATTTAGATTTAATTTGTTTTTTATGCATTAAAAAAATATGTTTAAAGTAATATTAAATAATTACGTTTGCTGCTTTACGAAGTCTGTTCATGATAGCTAAACCAAGACCAACTTCATCAACACCTTCCACAAGAACAATATTTACGCCAAGCCTATCAACGGTCCTAAACCAATCAAAAATATTTTTTGCAATTTCTTCTTTTGAATCATACATAAATGTTTTTCTAATAAATTCATACTCATATCTTTTTTTTCCAATAACAATTAATTCTTCACCTTTGTAATTTTCTAAAAATTTTAAAATTGGTTCATTTTCAAATAAAATTACTTTTGCTTTTGGAGAATAGTGAGTATACTTCATACCTGGACTTTTAGGAGATACTTTTTTCCCTTTTTCTTCAATATGCATTACAACATTTCCAACACCTAAAAATTTTTCAAGTTCTTCAAAAGTTACTTTGCCTGGTCGAAGTAAAACAAATGGTTTTTGTGTTAAATCAAGAACGGTTGATTCAAGACCAATATCAACATTTTCACCATTAATAACAGCATCAATTTTTCCATCAAGTTCTTTAATAACATGTTTTGCTTTTGTAGGTGATGGCTGACCACTTAAATTTGCAGACGGTGCTGCAATTGGTTGACTTAATTCGATTAATTTTTGTGCAACTTTATTTCTTGGAAGTCTTACTGCAACAGTTTTTAGTCCAGCAGTAACACTTTTAGCAACAGCAGGGTTTTTTTCAAGAATCATAGTAAATGGACCTGGCCAAAACTTTTCTGCCAACTCATAAGCTTCATTAGGAATATCTTGCGCAACTAACCATAATTGTTCCATGTTTGCAATATGCACAATCATTGGATTATCTTGAGGTCGACCTTTAGCTTTAAATATTTTTTTAGTAGCTTTTTCATCAAAACAATTAGCACCTAAACCATAAACAGTTTCAGTTGGGAAAGCTACAATTCCCCCTTTAAGAATTATTTTTGCAGCAATTTCTATATCTTCATCTGAAGTAGATAATTTGAGAGTATCCATATAAAAAATAAGTGAACGAAGGATTAAAAACACAATCTCATAGAAAAATAACGTTAAAAATTATTTGCGAATTGATTTAAGTTTGTTTTTTTGTGTTTTATGAATTTTTTTATAAATTTTGGCCAATCAAAAGGTGTGGCTTGATAAACATAATAATTCATCCAATTAGCAAACAATAAATGGGCATGAGAACGCCATAAAACAACAGGTTCTTTTTTTGGATCATCATTTGGAAAATAATTTTTAGGGATATTTATATTAAGTCCGCGAGCAACATCTCTATCATATTCTTTTTTTAGAGTTAATGGATCATATTCCGAATGACCTGTGACAAAAAATTGTTTACCTTTTTTGCTTTTAACAATATAAACTCCACTTTCTTTTGACTCTGCAATAATTTCAAGTTCATGAATTTTTTTAACATCACAACTTCTAACTCGCGTGTGTCTTGAATGAGGAGCATAAAAAATATCATCAAACCCTCTTAAGAGTTTATATGGGTGCGCGGGTTTTTTATGTTCAAAAACACCAAATATCTTTTCTTTTAAAGGATATTTTTTTATTCCATAATGATAATAAAGACCAGCCTGTGCCGCCCAACAAATATGTAGTGTAGAAGTCACATTTTTTTTACTCCACTTCATAATTTCTTTTAATTCACCCCAATAATCAACTTCTTCAAATTTTAGTGTTTCAACAGGTGCACCAGTAATAATCATTCCATCAAATTTTCTATTTTTAACATCATCAAAATATTTGTAAAAAGAAAGCAAATGATCTTTTGCAGTATGTTTACTTAAATAAGTTTTTGGATGAATTAAAGTTATTTCAGTTTGAATTGGAGTGTTTCCGATAAGTCTTAATAATTGTGTTTCAGTTGTTATTTTATCAGGCATCAAATTTAAAATTAAAATTTGCAGAGGCCTTATGTCTTGATGACTTGCACGACTTTCTTTTAAAAAGAAAATATTTTCTTCTTGAAGTATTTTTGCAGCAGGCAATCTATCAGATATATTTATTGGCATAATCTCACCAGTTACTTGATTAACACGAAGGACTATTTAATAATTTGTTTTAGAAAATAATCTTTAAAATAAGTATATATAATAAACTAGAAACAACAAATACACCATATACAAAAATAAAATAACATGCCTAAATGATGATTAATATGAAAAATATAATGATTTTTGGAGACAGTATTACTCAAGGCTATTTTGCAGTAGATAATTATGTGGTTAGACTTATTGCCAAATACTTAAAATTTACAATTAAAAACAAACAATTTGTTTTTGTTCAAAACCTAGGTAAAATTGGAGACACAAGTCGCGACCTAGTTAAAAGAATCGAAAGAAACATCTTATACAGAAACTTTTTTGGAAAAAATATTATAATTATTTCAATAGGTTTAAATGATTCCAAGTTTTATTTTAAGAATAAATCAAATTTAGTTAGTGAAAAAGAATATTTATTAAATTTAGAAATGATTTATGAGATTTCAAAAAAATATTCAAAAAAGATAATTTTTGTTGGACTTACAAGCGTTGATGAATCAAAAACAAACCCTTGTTTTTGGGATAAAAAATATTCTTATCAAAACAAAGAAATAAAAAAATATGATAAAATTTTGAAAAAATTTACAAAATCAAAAAATTTAACATATATTGAAATGTATGAAAAAATAAATAACGATTTGTTAATAGATGGACTTCACCCAACTAGTAAAGGACACAAAATATTTTATGATTTGCTTGAAAAACAACTAACTCAATTATAATCATTAAATAAAATATTGATTTTTGACATTTTTTTATTAAATTCTAAATCTGAATTTCTTTCTTTTGAATCAAAAATAATTAGATTAAGTCCTTCCCAAAATAAAAACCACCCTGCAGGTTCTCCAATAACCCCTAAAAAATAAATCAAAAAATCTTTTACACTATAAGTAAAAAGAATAAATGTTGTTAATACCATGAAAAATACTCCCAGCAAAATAAATGTGACTCCTTGAAGAAGAATTTTTTTCTTTTTTTCCACAAGCAAAGTATATTGCTTCAAAAAAGATTGCTTTAATCTCTTTTTTATTATTCCTTCAATATTTTTATCTCTAACTTTAGAAGGAACTAAAATAACAAGATCAACACCATCAATTTGATCTCTTGCAAAACGTTTTGCTTCACTTAAAAAATCTGCAGAAATTTCTCTTTTTGAATAAGTTCTTGGATCAAAATCAGAAAACAATTCATCATATGAATCAATCCAAAGACTTATTTTTGCATCTTCAAGTAATGCATTTTTTTGTTCTTCAGTTAGAATTTCTTTTACATTTCGATTTAAATCATGAACCCATTTTGAATCTAACTTACCCTCTTGCAATTTATCAACTTTTGCTTCAAGCGTACTAATTTTTGATTCAGCATATGTTTCAGCTTTTTTTTCAAGAGCAAGTTCTTTTTTTTGAGTATTAGATTGTTTAGCTGTTTTATCAACAATATTCTCAATTTTGTCAAGACGTTTTTCAACAGCTTTTTCAAATTTATCTTCAGGCATAATAACCATATAACAAATCTCTAAACTAGATTAAAATACTATCTATAAAATTTTAAATCCAAAATTAAATTTTTAAAATTGGATCAATACATAAATAAAATTAAATTTTTAATTTTATTAAATCATTTACTGTAAACCAAACACCAATCTTTACCATTTTTTTCAACCACATTTTCACAAAACGAAGGATCTTTTTTTACACGCGCAATACAACTATTTTTTTCGTCATTAGATTTAAATTTATCGCAAATAGAAACATCATCTGTTTGAAATGAAACACTATAATAACAAGCAAATTGTTTATCAGAATCTACAATTAAATCACAATCACTTTTAACTGGTTTAAAAGATAAACTGCACTTATTACCATCAAATGAACTTCCATTTAAGTCAATACATTTTTGTATTAATTGAGAAGTAGCAAGTTTATTTTTTGCTGTTTTAATATCTATATCAAAAACACAAAAATTCGGATTAAACCCTAAAATCTTTGAACATTCAGAATAATTATTTGAAAATACAAAAGAGGGATTATAATAATCCATTTTACAAAAATATTCAATTCCTCCACCACCAACAGCACTATAACTAAAATAGCTTACAAAATCATCAGGACATTTTTCAAATAAATTAGAACTTTCATCAACCCAAATCTCACATTTAAAATCATTTTTTGTTACACCTAAACCAGCATTTAAATCTTCAGATAATTGCATACATGCTAAATAATCTATTGGAAAACCACCAACACCTAAATTATTATTAGAATTTATATCAATCACTGGACAAGGAGCAAATTCACAATTAGGAAGAGTTCTTCCAACAGCAGAACCATCAGAACAAACTTTTGCTTCTTCTGTACACTTTTTCAGTTCCCCAGTACAACCAAAAAGAAGTATTAAAATAAATACTAAACTCAAACTAATAATTACTTTCTTCATTTTATATCAATAATAATAAATTCAAAGAACTATAAAAAATAATACCCTCGCCGGGATTCGAATCCCGACCACCCATATTTAAATTAGTTCCAACTCCAATTCCAATCTGCTCTGCTTTCTGAATCATTTTTGTATGAGTCAGTCCAAGGAGAGTATGTTCTAAAAGAAACATTAATTGATGTAAAATTAAGAAGCACTAAATACCCTGAATTGTTCACTGGGTAATATTGATAATTGGTCATCATTTGATAAACTGGACTTGAATCGGCATGGGTTGAAATTCGCATTCCAGATCCGTCAGTTGATGATCCATCGTGTCCACAAAATACAAACCGAATATTATTATTATCATAAATTAGTTCTTCCCAAAGTTCATCTCCATCATACACATCTTCCCCTAACCCATATCCATCGCTTGCTGCATGTGGAACGCCATATTCCAAGAGATTGCCATCTGGTGCAAGATAAGCATGAGTTAAGATTATTGCATTAATATCAGAATATGTTGTCAAAATAGTATTTGCCCAATTTACAACTGCTTCTCTTGGGCCAAATTCTAATGACAAAATCAATAATTCATCATCCATATTTCCGTCGTTGTCGGCATCTATCTCTAAAATATAATATGTGTTGTCACTATTAGAATCATATGCTCCACCATAAGGAGGCATTACTGAAAAAGTTGAAAGCGGAAAATATGTGTTGTACACAGAACTATCTCTACTCATATAAGCATAATCATGATTGCCTGGTAAAGTTGAATAAGGAATATTTGCATCAGTCAATTTAGTCATTTCACTTTGGACAAAAGCCCATTCATCCAAATCTGAAGCCCAATCTTGAACTAAATCCCCTAAGTGAGAAACAAATTTAAGGTTTAATTTTGTCTTATTATCCACTAGCCAATCTAATTGATCAGTCATTTCTGCGGGCTTCCACTTCACATAACTTTGAGTATCAGGCAATATTGCTATTGTGTAATTTGGAGAATACCACTGAGCATACAATATTGCATTTTCTGCTCCCATAGTATATACTGAACTTGAGGCATAGCTTGTTCCGCTTCCATCAGAAGCAGTATTCCAGCCATTAAATGTATAATTGCTTTTTGCTAAAGTTCCTTCATCCATAACAGTCACTAAAGAGCCACTCAAATAAGATACACTATCTACTGGTACTGTCCCACTAGTGTTCCCATTGCCGTTATAAGTTATGTTGTATGTGGGGCAGGTTAAGAAACGGTGAGCAGCACGAACACGATAACTGGTTGATGATTTGCTTCTAGTGGTCTTATCCCCTGTATTGAAACTCTGCCTCCGAGCAGTGGTTTTATCGACTTCGGTTGAACTCCAATAATTGGTTGACTCGTCAAATCCCCCCAACCCATTTTTGTGAAGATTAACATACATGAGATTCAATTCGTCTTCTGAAGGTAAGAACCAATCATCAATTCCATTTAAAGTATAATCAAGAGAAATTTCAATAGCACTATTACTCGGAGAAACAGATCCAAGTACTAAATTAGTATTTTCTAATCCAGTTCCTACTAAAACTCCATATGCTCCAGAAGGCCCGCTAGCATAAGTATTTTCATCTGCCCATTTAGCGCCCGCACTTTGGTCAGAGGGGGCAGCTTCCATATATTTCCATCCATCAGTTTCATAGTTTGGATTAACATAGAAAATATATCCACCAAGTGGGCCCAAATCTCTAACTTCATATTCTTTAACAGAAAATCCTTCTACCAATTGCCCTGTCCCAGTATCAGTGTTTGTTACAACAACATTCCAATTTCCATCCTCTGCAGAAGCAATATTGCATGATGCACTCGAAATTGAAGTACTGCTTGTGACAGTAACATTAGTACAGTTAATGTCGCTTTCTCCACTTTTTGTTAATTTTACTGATGCCCCTGCTAAAAATCCAGTTCCAGAAATTGAAGTTATTGAAATAGATCTAATATCATACCCAAATGAAGGTGTAACACTGGAAACTGTTACTGTGCTTGGTGGAATTAGTTCAAATGTAACTGATATATTATGATCTTCTTGAATATTAGAAAATTCATGTAAATCAATAGACCCTACTGATATTCCATCAACCAAAACATCAGCGATTTGATATCCATCGGCAACATTCATTTGGTAGTTTTGACTTGTGTTATAATCTTTTATTATAGTTCCTGATGGAGTGATTGAGCCATTTGGCCCACTTGAAGCTACCAATGAATATGTGTTGATATCAAAATTCGCAGTAACTGATTTATCAGAAGTTATACTCATGTCAGTTCTTGCAACAGTTAGTAATCCATCACTCCAGCTTACGAAATGATAACCTGTATTTGGAACGGCAATTACTTCTGTTCCATTTAACCCACTAGTGATTGTTTGGGAAACACTGCCAGTAATAGAACCATTGTCATTAGCCGAGTAAGTTAGGGTATAGGTAATACTTTCGTCAGTAGGAGTATTTCCTCCTCCGTAATAATTACGTTTGCACTTGATAAAAATATTTTCAATATTATTTCCATCAATGCTCCCAGTATTGTTTTTTATATCACATTTTTGAAGTCTGCTATTGGACTGAACCGAAACATTATATTTTTCTCCACTCAATAATTTAGTTGGAAATATAAATGTGCTATCGTCTCCAACTTCAATAACCAGGTCGTCTTTGTTATTATTTTTAATGATAATTGGATAAATCAGTCCTGTTATTGTTCCCCCTATAGAATAATAACTATGATGTATAGTACCTTCAGAATTAGAATCAGGAAATACTTCTTCAGTCATGTTATTGTTACCATTGATGTCACCACCATTGTTGTAATTAGTATCGTTATTGCCATTGTTGTAATTATTATCATTAATTTTATCATCAATTAATGGCTCATTATTAAAATCAAAAAAGTTATCAGTGATTAAATTATTATCTTCTTTAAAATTAGTAAATGAGTTAAAAATTAAATTTTTGAAATAATTTATTGGCACTAAACCAATATTAGCCCAAGAAAGAAACTGATTGTTGTAATTAAGCTCTTTGCTAGTTAGTTCAAAAAAACTTTTAGTGATAAAATTTTGGTGCAAATTTAGTTTGTTTATACTTGTATACTT
>CAZVWD010000003.1:0-17866 GCA_964630715.1 uncultured archaeon | reverse complement strand
TGACTTTTTCCTGAAGCCATTTTTCCATAAACTTCAGTTATTGATTGAGTTTCTATTCCTCCGCCAATAAGTGCATCAAGTTCTGCAGAACCAGTTGTAATTCTTCCAACAAGTTTTCTTTTTTCTGCTAATATGTCAGCTGATTCAAAACCCATTTCAAGAGCGTCTCGTGCAGCTTTTATTGCTTTATCTGCAGTTCCATCTCCAAGTCCCGCAATTTCTTTTAGTTCCATTGGACTTGTTACTGCTATTGATTCAAGTGATTTAAATCCTGCATCAAAAAGTTTTTTTGCTGCGGTTTCACCAATTCCTGGTAAATCTTCTATTGTTTCTATTTTTTTCGCCATATTTATCACCTCTTAAAAAGCACGTTTGAGGTTTTTCTTGGCGCTATGAAAAACCCCTTGCACTTTTAATGTAATTAATTTAATGATTAGAAGTTTATAAATCTCTTTGGGGTTGCATGCCGGTGATAAATTATTGAAATAAATGCGTTTAATTAGTGATTTATAATTTATTAAATGCATAAATAAAATGTTTGCTTATTTTTTTTGGCACATCTTTTTTATCAACCCATTCATATGTGCAGTGTTCTTCACTTAATTTTATTTCTCCGCCAGTATATTCACAAATAAAATGAGTCATGTTAATTGGTTGGCCATCATCTCTAACAAAATTTTCAGTTGCAAAAGAATTTTTTATTATGGCATCAAGTCCCGTTTCTTCTTTTATTTCTCTTTGTAATCCTTGAATTAATGTTTCATTTTCATTAATTCTTCCTCCAGGAACTTCCCATTCTTCTGGACAATGAGGATCATTTTGGTGTCGTTTTATTAAAAGTAATTTATTATTGTTAAAAATAAATGCTTTGACAGCAATTTCTTCTTTCATAATTAATATGGTTTGTGGAAACTTTTTATTTTTTTGTTTTAAATTTCTGTCCTAAAATATGTGTGTTTTTAAGAAATAAGGGGTTGGAAATAATTATTTTGTCAAAGTTATTTTATATACGATTGGATACCGCGGGCCACTATGTAAAGTTTGATGTGTATCACTTACCCAATAATCCATCTTTTCAGCTTCATATTTTGGGACTTCTCTAACCTTGATTTTATCTTTTTCAAAAGTGGTTTTATCTATTGCACTCATAATATTAAGAAAACCGTTTGTTAAACAATATGTATCTCTACAATTAGAAACTACAATTTCAATATGTCCCCCATCTTTAAGTTTTTTATAAGCAACATTTAGAACTTTACAGGCATAGTTCGTTGCTGCTCTAGATCTTTCTGATAAAAATGGAATTAGACGACCATGAAAAGGGATTTTAAAAAATGCTTTTCTATAATATCCAAGGGCCATTTCACTATGGATTTGATCAACTGAATTATCGGGTTTTGCTTTTAATGCATGTAAAAAATCTTGCCTGTTGTGTGTCACTCCTTTTGGTAATAAAGGAAGTTGTGAAGTTCGTTTAATGTTTATTTCTTCAATGTGTGCATTTGGGAATGCTTGCACGTGTGTTCTAAGTTTTTTTGCAGTGAGGTCGCTTCCACCAAAATGTAATATTACTTTACTGTGGGGCATAATATAATTAGTGCTTAAGAATTATTATTTCTTTTCCTTAAAGAATAACTTTTTCGCGTCGTTCATATTTTTTATGAACAAATTCTTCAAATTCAGTTGACTCGACTTCGTTCCACTCGTCTAAATTAAATTCAGGAAATAAAACATTTCCTTCGTGTTCTTTTTTTACCCAAGAAATATGTAAAATATTTGTGAATGGTAAAAATGCTTTGTAAATACTTGCCCCTCCAATACAAAAAGTAGTCTTTCCTATTTCTTTTGCTTTTGCAATTGATTCTTCAATTGATGTACAAACAATTGCGCCAGGAAGTTCATATTTTTCCCAGTCAAGAACAATATTTGCGCGTCCAGGAAGGGGTCTAAATTTTTCTGGTAAAGAATCCCATGTGGTTTTTCCCATAATAACAGTTGCACCAGTAGTTTTCTCTCGAAACACTTTCATATCTTCTTTCATATCCCAAATTAAAGTTCCATTATGTCCAATAACTCTATTTTGTGTCATTGCGACTATCATATTAATGTCCATTAAACCACCGCGATAGGAAATTTTATTGTTGGATAACTTTCATATCCCTCAATTATTGAATCAGTATATTGCCAATCATAAATTGATGTAAAATTTTCCGTTTTAATTGTTGGCAAGGAATATGTTTTTGGGTCTCGAGAAAGTTGTTCCTTTACTCCGTCTAAATGATTTGCATAAATGTGTGTGTCAGCAAGAAGTCCAACAAGTTTTCCTTCTGTTAGTCCAGTTTCTTTTGCCATTAAATGTAAAAATAATGCATAGCTTGCAATATTGAAAGGAAGTCCAAGCATAGTGTCAACACTTCTTTGTGACCAAATAATATTTAATTTTCCATTGTCAACAGTGGCATGAACATTAAAGTGACATGGGGGCAAAGCCATTTGTTTCATTTGCAAAGGGTTCCATGCACTCATCATTATTCTTTTTCGGTTTGGGTCTTTTTTTAGCATTTCAACCATCGCTTTTAATTGATCAAATCCTTTGTTAGTATAATCCGTATCATAATTATCATATGGTGCGTTAAAATGTCTCCATTGAAATCCATAAACGGGTCCAAGGTCGCGTTCTTCTCGCATAGCTGCTTGGCCCTGTGGAGTATTGCTCCAAGGAACTTTATCAGTATTACACCAATCCTCCCAAATATGGTTGTTTCTATCAATTAACCATTGTTTATCAGTGATTCCCTTTATAAAAAATTCAAGTTCGCTTGCAACAAGTCTAAATGGAACTTTTTTTGTTGTAAGTAATGGGAAACCATCTTTCATATTGTGTTCAAATATTGCCCCTGGAATAGAAATAATGTCTGTTCCACAGCGCGTTGGTTTTCTTTCACCAGTATCAAGTATTTTTTGTACAAGATCTAAATATGCTTTCATTTTTTAACACCCAAAAAATTAGGGGGATTCATTTTAAATTCCTAACCTCTCAATTAGAAAAAATAGTTAATTTTTTATTCATTTATATTAAGTAATATATTATGGTTGAAGAAAGAAGAATTAGTGATAGTTTTCGAAAATATGCTGATGCGGAATGGGCTGAACAAGAAAACAAATTGAAATCAGCTAAAAAAACTCCTGCCCAAATAGCAAAAGAAAAAGAAAAATTTTTTGAAGTAAGAAGAGAGTTTTTTAATTTGTTAATTCATTCCGATTCTGCACAAATAGTGTGTGGATTAAAAGAGCAAAAAGACCCAGAAGCACAATTTCGGGAAGACATTAAAAAATTAAGAAAAAAACATGGAAGACATTAATTTGGTTTTCTCAAAAATCTAATTTTTAAAAAATAAATTATGTATCTTTCACCAATTAGATTATATATATTTTCGTTCTAATAATGAAAGGTGAGATTATGGGCTTTATGGATAAATTAAGTGTTGCAGATCCTGCAATATTTGCAACAATAAAAAATGAATTAAATAGAGAAGAAGAAGGGCTTGAAATGATTCCTTCTGAAAATAATATTTCGCCAGCAGTAGTATCAGCGATGGGTAGTATTTTTAATAATAAATATTCTGAAGGTTATTCTCACAAAAGATATTATGGTGGTCAAGAATTTGTTGATCAAATGGAAGACATAGCAGTTGAGCGAGCAAAAAAATTATTTAATACTCCTCATGCAAATATTCAACCATATTCAGGTTCTCCAGCAAACCTAGCAGTATATTTAGCATGTTGTAAACCAGGTGATACAATAATGGGTCTTAACTTGCAAGATGGTGGGCACCTAACACATGGTTTCAAAGTTAGTGCAACAGGAATATATTATAATTCAATTCCGTATCACTTAACCCAAGCAGGGTATACTGATTTAGAAGAAGTTAGAGCGTTAGCACTTGAGCATAAACCAAAACTTATTTGGTGTGGGGCATCAGCATTTGCAAGAGAAATTCCTTTTAAAGAACTTGCAGAAATTGCGGATGAAGTTGGAGCATTTTTAGCAGCAGATGTAGCGCACATAGCTGGGCTTATTGTTGCAGGAGTTCATACTTCACCAACTCCATATGCACACATAATAACAACAACAACACACAAAACATTAAGGGGTCCAAGAGGGGGAGCAATTTTTGTTACACAAAAAGGACTTGATAAAGATTGTGATTTAGCAAAAAAAATTGATGGGGCAGTATTTCCTGGATTACAAGGTGGTCCGCACGATCACATTAATGCCGCAAAAGCAGTTGCGTTTAAAGAAGCTCTTACTCCTGAGTTTAAGGAATATGGGAAACAAATTGTTTCAAATAATAAAAAAATTGCCGAGGTTTTAATGAAAAATAATATTAAATTAGTTTCAGATGGAACAGACAACCACCTTTGTTTAATTGACCTAACATCTTTTGGCGGAGGAAAAGGATTATTTGTTCAAGAGGCCCTTGATGAAATAGGCATAACTGTAAATAAAAACACAATTCCAAAAGAACCATTTTCTCCATTCTATCCTTCTGGAATTCGCTTAGGCACACCTTCACTTACAACAAGAGGAATGAAAGAAAGTGAAATGGAAAAAATTGGAAATATTATTTCAGAAATAATAAAGATTTCAGCCGTTCATGAAATAAGTAATGATTCAAAGCAAAGAAAACAAAATATTGAAGATTTTAATAATTGGTTAAAAGAAAATGTAAGGATAAAAGAACTTCGCGAAGAAGTAAGAGCACTTGCAAAAAGATTTCCGTTGTATCCAGGGTATACTTTAGAATAATTTAGTTTAGATTTAATTTAAGTAGAAACAATTTTAAATCTAAACAAGGTTAATTATCTTACATGGATATTAAAAGTACAAAAAGTTTTGTTTCACAAGTTGTGCTAGCAAACCTCTTGCGATTATTTCGCGTATTTCCAAACAATGATCCTATAATGGGTTTTATGTTGCCACAAGCAAGAAAATCAATGTGGAAAGCAGCAATATTTGCATTTAGTACAATGGTTCTTTTTGATATTATTACATTAAAAGTTGGGATGTGGACAGTAGTAACAGCAAGTACCTATGTATTAATTGCAATAGGATTTTCTTTCTTTTTTAAAAAAATAAAAGTTGCAAAAATATCTCATTACTTGGGTGCAAGTGTTATTGGAATATTGTTATTTGATTTAATTACTGGTCCAATAATGTCTTCATTTTTATTTAATCAATCCTTGTTAATGACCACACTTGGCCAAATTCCTTTTACATTTTATCACTTAGTTAGTGGGCTAACTTGGGTAGTAATAATTGCTCCATTTTATGATCTTGATATAAGAAAACAATATTCATCATACAAGAATCAAATTTTAGTTCAAATAAAATATATTAGTAATTTGTTGAGGTTATTTTAATGAATAAAATATTAGTTTTGTTAATTTCATTTTTTTTGATTTTTTCACTAAGTGGGTGTTTAGAACCAATTATTGATCAAGATCATACAAATTTACTTGATGTTGAATTAAAAGTATTAAATGGTGATGATGTTTTGTTTTCATCAATTTCACAATATGTGCCAGGAACAAATGCATTTGAAGTAGTGAAAGAAATGCTTGATAATAACTTAGAATATCAAGAATATGATTTTGGAGTTTTCATTACAAGTATTTTGGGTGTAACTCCCAATTCAACTCATTTTTGGTCACTTTATATTGATGGAGAAAATGCCTCGCAAGGAATTTCTTCATATAATATTTCAAATAATATTTTGATTGAATTTAAGCTAGAAGAATTACAAACTTTTGAATAGCAATTTATTTGAATTATTAACAATTATGTTTAAACTTGGCTGTTTTTTTGCCAGTTTTCTTTTTTTTGAGTAAATTTAAGTTCGTTTTTTATGCCTTGTGTTTTGTATTGGTAAGCTTTATATATGAAAAACTCGTCACTTCTTCATAAACAAAAAAAAGATCGGAAAAAAAGGTGATAACAATGATTTCAGCAGAAGAATTTGATTTAACAATTAAAGATAACAATGTAGTATTAGTGGATTTTTGGGCCGAATGGTGTCCTCATTGCCTTGAAATGATGCCTCATGTAGATGCAATTTCAAGTGAAATGAGTGAAAAAGTTAAAGTTGTTAAAGTTGATGCTGGAACACAAACAGATATAGTAAATAAATTTAGTGTAAGAAGTTTGCCAACATTTATGATTTTTAAAAATGGTGAGTTAATAGATCAATTCAACGGAAGTACAACTCCTAGTGAATTAAAACAAAAAATTACTCAAGCAACAGAGTAAATACCTTTTCCCACACACAAAAAGCAATTACAAAGAAGGAATTTTATGACAGAGAAAGGAATGCGCGTTGAAAGACTTTTTACAAAAGAAGGACAAAATGTTTTTGATTTAGTAGAATATGAACTAAGAGAAAGTTCAATAAGAAATCCTGATGGTAGTATTGTTTTCAAAGAAGATGGCGTTGAAGTTCCAACTTTTTGGTCTCAAACAGCAACTGATATTTTAGCACAAAAGTATTTCAAAAGAGCTCGTGTTCCAAAATGTGATGCGAATGGTTATCCTTTAAAAGATTCTAAAGAATTTGGTGGAGAAAGCTCAATAAAACAAGTTTTGAATAGAATTGTAGGTGCTTGGAGATATTGGGGCGAACAGGGTAATATGTTTGCAACAGAAAAAGATGCACAAGCATTTGAAGATGAATTAAAATTTATTTTACTTAATCAAATGGCAGCACCAAATTCACCACAATGGTTTAACACAGGCCTGCATTATGCTTATGGAATTAGTGCTCCAAGCGATGGGCATTTTTACTGGGATGAAGAAAAAGGAGAAGTTGTTGCAAGTACAGATGCTTATCTGCGACCTCAACCCCATGCTTGTGGTCGATATGATACAATGCTTTTTACTGATCAAGGGATTTTAGAACTTGGTGAAGTTGTTGATAAAAATTTAGTTGGAGTAAAAGTTTTTGATGGAGAAAAATTTGCCAAGATTATTGCAACAAAAAACAACGGAATACGAAAAATATTTAGAGCAAAACTTTCAAATGGTAATTATATTGATTTTACTGATGACCATTTAATTTGGTCTTCAGATAAACGAACAAAGGTTCAAGGCAAATTTGATTGGAATTATTTAGGGCAAATAAAAGGATATAAAATTCAACAAATTTCAAATCCTGTTTCAAATACTAATTTGAATTTAACTGCGGTTTCTAACGGCAATACCTTATTATTAAATGAGCAAAAATTAGTACAAGACGCGGCATTAGCGGGGTGGGTAGTTGGTGATGGCTATTTTGGAGTATATGGGAAAACAACAATGTTTGGGGCAATAACAATTAACAAAGACGAATTTGATTTTGTTTCAAAATTATTTACATATTTATTTGGTGCATACACCGTTTCCGTAAAAAAAGAAATTTCAGACGATTACAAAATAATAAGACATGATTTTAAAAGTGTGCAAGAGTTTGTGTTTGAATATGGTTTAAATCAATATTCACATACTGCCGAAGTCCCAAAAAAGATTCTTTCTTCTTCACAACCTGTGCAAACAGCTTTTTTAAGATCCTTATTCCAAGCGGATGGTTGTGTGCGGATAAGACAGGAAGCTGGTAGAAATTCTGGAGATGTAGTATTATCAACAACTTCAGAAAATCTAGCACACCAAGTGCAATCAATGTTATTAAATCAAAATATTTATTCGCGCATTTCTTTGTGTCGGGACTCAAGAGAAAATAGAAAGATTCAACACCAAGTAATAATTGCTTATTATTCTGAAAGAAAAAAATTTGAAGAACAAATTGGTTTTATTTCAACTGAAAAAAAAGAGAAGCTTTCTAAACTAAATTCACAAATTATTGGTAAAAACAAAAAACAAGTTTCAGAAGAAACAATTATTTCAATTGAGGGGATTGAAGAAGAAAATGTTTATGATATTCAAACAGAATCCGGAAAGTTTTTGGCAAATGGTGTTGTAGTTCACAATTGCTTCATACAAAAACTTGAAGATTCATTAATGGAAAATGGTGGAATTTTTGATTTAATTGTTCGTGAAGGAAGACTTTTCAAACATGGCTCAGGAACAGGAACTAATTTTTCAACATTAAGAGGAAAAGGTGAACCTCTTTCAGGCGGGGGAGTTTCTAGTGGTTTAATGAGTTTTTTAAAAATTTATGATACTGTTGCAGGAAGTATAAAAAGTGGCGGAACAACAAGAAGAGCTGCAAAAATGGTTGCGCTTGATATTGATCATCCTGAAGTAGAAGCATTTATTGATTGGAAAATGAACGAAGAAAAAAAAGTAGCTGATTTAGTTGCTGGAAGTAAAATTTGTAATGCTGAAATTAATAATATAATGCAAGTAGCGAATGAAACAAAGGAATTTGATCCACAAAAAAATCCTAAATTAAAAATTGCAATAAAACAAGCAGCAAAATTAGGCGTTCCTACAAATTATGTTTTTCGTGCAATTCAACTTGCTCGTCAAGGTAAAACAAAAATGGATATTGAGTTATTAAATACTCATTTTGAAGGAAGTGCATATCAAACAGTTGCAGGACAAAATTCAAATAATTCCATTGTAATACCAAATACTTTTTTTGAGGCTCTTGAAAATAAAACTGATTGGAATTTAATTCAAAGAACTGATGGGAAAGTTTTCAAAACCTTAAAAGCAGTTGATCTGTGGGATCAACTTTGTTATGCTGCATGGAATTGTGCAGATCCAGGAGTAATGTTTTCTGGAACAATAAATGAGTGGCACACATGTCCCGTAAATGGTCCAATAAGATCAAGTAACCCTTGTAGTGAATTTTTTTTCCTTGATAATTCAGCATGTAATTTAGCTTCAATAAATTTAAAAAAATTTTTTGATGAAGAAAAAGGTGAATTAAAAGTTAAAGAATTTATTCACGCAACAAGACTCTTAACAATAGTTCTTGAAATTTCTGTTTTAATGGCACAATTTCCTAGTCGTGAAATTGCTGAAGTAACATATAAAACTCGTTCACTTGGTTTAGGTTATGCAAACATTGGAAGTCTATTAATGTTGCTTGGTAAACCATATGATAGTGAAGACGGACGAGCCCTAGCTGCAGGAATAACTTCATTACTAACTGGAGTATCATATCAAACAAGTGCTGAAATGGCACAACATTTTGGTGCATTCCATGATTATGAACAAAATAAAGAACATATGTTGAAGGTTATACGAAACCATCGGAGGGCTGCATATTCCGCAGAAAATAGTGAGTATGAAGAATTAACAATACATCCTCAAAAATTTGACTTGGATAAATGTCAAAAAGACATTATTGTTGAATCACAAAAAGCATGGGATATTGCTCTTGCAAAAGGTGAAGAGTTTGGTTTTAGAAATGCACAAGTTTCTTTGTTAGCACCAACCGGAACAATTGGGTTATTAATGGATTGTGACACAACTGGGCTTGAACCAGATTTTGCTTTAGTAAAATTCAAAAAACTTGCCGGCGGAGGATATTTTAAAATTGTTAATCAAAGTGTTCCAAGTTCATTAACAAAACTTGGTTATAATGAAGAACAAAAAAAAGAAATTGCTGATTATTTGGTGGGTCACGCAACTCTTGTTGGTTGTAAATCAATAACTCATGAAAAATTAAAAGCTAAAAAATTTAATGATAATGATATTAAAAAAATTGAAAGGTCACTAATGGGTGCTTTTGATATTAAATTTGTTTTTAATAAATTTGTTTTAGGTGAATCAACTTGTAAATCCCTTGGATTTAGTGAAGAAGAACTTGATGATCCAAATTTTGATATGCTTTTAAAACTTGGATTTTCAAAAGACGAAATTGAAGACGCAAACAAATATGTGTGTGGGGCAATGACAATTGAAGGTGCACCTCATCTTAAATTTGAACATTTACAAGTTTTTGATTGTGCAAACAAATGTGGAAAATATGGTACTAGATATATTCCTTGGGAAGCACACATAAAAATGATGTCAGCAGTACAACCATTTTTATCAGGTGCAATTTCAAAAACAATTAACATGCCTTCAAACGCAACACTTGATGATATTTCAAAAGCATATATTTTATCGTGGGAACACATGCTAAAAAGTAATGCACTTTATCGAGATGGAAGTAAATTATCTCAACCATTAAATGCAGTTTCTGGAGATATTGCTGAAGAATTATTATTAATAGATTCAGATGATATTGATGAAACAATTGGACCAAAAGAAGAAATCCAAGAATTAATTGTTCACAAAATCGAAAGAAGAAGATTACCAAAAAGAAGAAAAGGTGTAACTCAAGAAGTAATGATTGGTGGACATAAAGTGTTTATTCAAACTGGGGAATATGATAATGGTGATCTTGGAGAAGTATTTGTATCAATGTACAAAGAAGGCGCAGCATATAGAAGTTTAATTGCTTGTTTTTCAGTAATTTTAAGTAAAGCCCTGCAATATGGTGTTCCTCTTGAAGAATTTGTTGATTCGTTCACATTTACTAGATTTGAACCTGCAGGAATGGTTCAAGGTCATGATGCAATAAAATCATGTACTTCAATCCTTGATTTCTTGTTTAGGTTTTTAGGATATGAATATTTAGGAAGAACAGATTTTGTTCATGTAAAACCACTTGATGAACTTGGTGAAGAAAAACCAAAAGCTGCGGTTCAAACAAATTTTGCAAAAGTAGAACCAAAAAAATCATTAAAAGCTGAAAGTAAACCAAACAAAATTGTTGAAGCAAGATCAAAAGGTTATACTGGAGAATCTTGTCGCGAATGTGGTTCAATGAAAGTAAAACGAAACGGAACATGTACTCTTTGTGATGATTGTGGTGCAACTAGTGGATGTAGTTAATTGCCAATAAATAATTTGTTTTTGAAGTAAATTAAATAAATTATTTTAAAATAACTTCTAGAGATATTTTCTTTATGACTGGATTAACTCAAATATATTTTGGTGATGGTAAAGGTAAAACCACTGCTTGTGTTGGTTTAATTATTCGTCAATTAGCTCGTGATAAAAAAGTTCTCTTAGTTCAATTTATGAAAAATCCTCATGAAAAATTTTCTCAATATGGCGAAGTTTTATTTTTAAAAAAACAAAAAAATATTGAAGTAAAACAATTTGGTGCAAAAGAATGGGTACTTAATTCTGAAAATAAAGAAGCAAATTTAGAAATAAAAAAAGCATTTAATTTTTTAAAAGAAAAATTAATTTCAGGTAATTTTGATTTAGTTGTAGCTGACGAAATATTATACGCTCTTGAAATGAATATTTTAAAAGAAGAAGATATTTCCGATTTAATTTTATCAAAACCAAAAAATGTTGAATTAGTTTTAAGTGGTTCTCATAAAAAGTTTTCTTGTTATGGATTAGCAGATTATGTTATAGAAATAAAAAAACACAAACATCCTTTTGATAAAAAAATTTTAGCTAGGGTTGGGATTGAATACTGAGGTGAAAAAATGTTAATTGCTGTTATTGGTTTAAATGGAAGTGGAAAAGACACGGTTGCGGATTATATTTCTGAGAAATACAATTTTGAAAAAATTTCTCTTTCAAGTATTGTAAGAGAAGAAGTTGTAAAAGCAGGGCTTGATCCACTTAATAGAGATAATATGAACCAAATTTCTGAAGGGCTTAGAAAAAAAGATGGGTCGGATTATTTAATGCAAAGAGTTATTAAAAAATATTCACAAGGAAAGAATTTTGTTCTTTCTTCTTTTCGACACCCAAGTGAAATTGATGTTGTAAAAAATAATGGCGGGGTTGTTATTAGAGTTGATGTAGATTTAAAGACAAGATATTTGCGAACGATTCAAAGAGTAAAAAATGATCCAACTGCACATGGAGATATTGGGACTTTTGAAGAGTTTGTTGCAAAACAAGAAAGAGAATTAAGCAATCCAGATAATGATAAAATGCAAATTAATGAAGTGATGAAAATGAGTGATTATATAATTGATAATAATTCAACTCTTGAAGATTTAAATAAAAAAGTTAATAATTTAATGTGTGAGTTATTAGAAAAAAAACCTAATAATTAAATTATATTTTTATTTTAAAACTTCTTTCACAGTAAATTCGTTTGTGCCAGAAAAAGTATTTTCTTTTTCATATCCAAAAAACTTAATTTCTTTTCCACTTATTTTTTCGTTTAATTCTTCAATAATTCGCTCAGCACTTTTTTCATCAGTTTCAATTTCAAAATCTTCACTTGTCATGTCAATTAGTGCTAAAGCATTTTCTCCAAAACAATTTGCGCGTATTTCTCCACTATCATCTTCAATAATACAATTTACAATTGCTCGTTTTTCTGCATTAACTTCTCCGCAAGAGTCACAAATAAACATTCCTTCTCCATTAACCTTTTTACCACATTTAGTACAAGCCATAAAAAATAATTTTCCTGGTTGTATTTCTTTTATTTTTCCAGCAATTACAACGTTTTCACCATTTACAAGTTGATTAATATTTTTTTGTACAACATTTTCTTTTAATATTTCTGCGGCAGTAGGCATTTTTTCTTGACTTTTATTTATTATTGAACTATACCCCATGTGTAATTCAATTCCATACATTCCGGCTTTAGTATAAGCGTTTTTTATTTCAATAATGTCTCCTTCATTATAATTTTGTATTTCATCAGCTTTTTGGTTCCAAGCAGTTGCGCGAAGAAGTGCTGTTTCGTCTCCGAATTGAAAATTACAAAGTTTTCCTTTTTTTTCTCCAGAATCAAATTCTTTACAAGGAAATTTTCTTACAAGTCTACCAACAACATTAGCATTGTTCATTCCTGATTTTAAGTCATTAATTTTTTCAAAAGTTTCTTCTTTTTTATTTAATATTTCAATGGTTCCATTATATCCTAAACTTAATTGTTTTTTTTCATTATAACTAGTAACAAATCCATTTAAAATTTTTATTTCTGAACCCGGAGTTAATTCATATTTATCAATTTGGTCGTTCCAAAGGGTTACTCTTGTAATTCCAGAATCATCTTCAAGTAATAAAGAACCTATTTTTCCAACCTTTCCATTTTTTTCAAATTCTTTCACAGGGTAAATAGTTTTTACAATTCCTTGTAATTCAATATCTTTCATTCCATCAGCTAATTCATTTATTTTAACAACAACCGTGTTTTCTTGTTTTAAACCAAGTTCTTTACTAACCATAAAAGTTGCGCCTTGTTCTGTTAATAATCCTTCAAATTTTTTTATTTTAGCTTGTACAAGTGCGTTTATTTCATCAGTAGTTTTTCCTGATTGTTTTGAGATTTCTAAAATAGTTGCTTCTTGTTCTTGCATGATATAAAAGAATTTCAAAGCTTTTTTATAGCTAAGTGTATAATCTATTTTTTGGTTATTTTAAAATTTTTCGCCTAGTACAAGCCTTTTTATACCTCTTCTTTCTTTAAAATTATTGATAAGATGGCTGATAAAAAGGTATATTCAAAGTTGTTAAATCAACTTAAAGAAGAAGCAGGAGCGCTATTTTTAGTAATAGATCCTCCTAACCAAGAAGCAAAAGAAGCTGGTAAATTAGCAAAAGTGGCCCAAGAAGCTGGGGCAAAAGCTATTGCTGTTGGTGGTTCTTTAGGTGCACAAGGAAAATTACTTGATGATACATTAAGTGAAATAAAAGATGCTTGTAATATTCCAACAATTCTTTTTCCAGGAAATATTGCAACATTATCAAATATTGCTGATGCGGTTTATTTTATGTCAATGTTAAATAGTAATGATCCTTATTATATTTCAGGAGCACAAATTGCTTCTAGTTTTCCAGTAAAAAAAATGGGGCTTGAAGTAATTCCAACTTCGTATATAATTGTAGAACCTGGTAGGGCGGTTGGTTGGGTTGGAAGAGCACAACCCGTTCCAAGAAATTTACCATATTTAGCTGCGGCAACAGCACTCGCAGGACAATATATGGGTTCAAAACTTGCAATTCTTGAGTCAGGTGGTGGTGCAGATAAACCAGCTCCAAAAGAAATGATTGCTGCAACAAAAAAAGTAATAGATATTCCTCTGCTTATTGCTGGTGGAGTTTGTACTCCAGATTATGCATTTGATTGTATTTCAAGTGGGGCAGATATAATTCATGTTGGTTCGGCTGTAGAAAAAACAAATGGTAATTGTAATTTAGCAAAAAATAAATTACAAAAAATGTGTGCTGCTGTTAAAAAAGGCGCAAAAGCTAAACAATAAGTTTTTTTTGGTTTGTATAAATTTTTTTTAATTTTGTTTATATCCTTTTTTTATTAATTAGTTTTTTTTATAATGTGTTTTATGTTTTTGGTTAAAAATAATTAATCTGAATTCGCAGTTATTTCTTTTAGTTCTTCAATTGTTTCAATTATTGCTTCTTCCATAGGGATTTTTTGAACATATCCTATAGAATTTAATTTTGTAAGATCATATTTTCTTTCTTTACATAAGTGTCTAATATTATCAGAACTAATGATTTTTTTTCTAGTTATTTTTCCAAGAATAATTAATATTATTGCAGGGACACTCCACACAATTTCTTTTTTTCCAAGTATTTTTTTTGTTTTTTTACAAAATTCGCGCAAGGTCCATCTTTCTTTTCCTGCTGCGAGATAAATTTCTCCTGGTTCTCCATTGTCCATAACATGTAAAATTACATTGATTAATTCTTTAACATAAATTATTTGAAAATGATTTCGTCCAATGCAAGGTAGAGGGAATCCTTTTTCCAAGATTTTAAACATGTTTTTCCAATATGTGTTTGGCCCAAGTATCATAGCACTTCGAATAACATTTACATGTAATTCTTCTTGGTGGTTTAAAACGATTTGTTCAGCTTCATATTTACTTTTTTCATATAAATTTTCTGGTCTAACTTCACTAGTTTCATTTAATGTCATTTTAGTATTGCCATAAACGCCTGTGCTTGAAAGTAAAATAAGTTTTTTTACTTTTGAAATGGCACATTCTTCAATAATGTTTTTAGTGCCGTTAACATTAATGTTCCATAATTGTGGATTTTGATTATCAAGAATTGCAGCTAAATGAATTACAGTATCAATATTTTTTAAATTTTCTTTTAATTGTTTTTTATTTAAAATGTCTTTTCCACCATCAATGCTATATTCAAAGACATCATGTTTTCGATTTTTTAGTTCCGATACAAGTTCTTTTCCTAAAAAACCACTTGATCCAGTTATGAGTATTTTCATATATTAATTAGAATAAAGATATTTTTAAATGTGATTATAGTAAAATGATTGTTAAAAAATTTGGTAACATAATTGCGAGTATTGTTCCAATAAAAATAAATGGTCCGAATTTTGGTAAATTTCGAAGTACAAATATTGAGTTAATTTTATTTTTTTTCAAAAGGTTAATTTCTTTTTCTCCAAGTAAAACGTTGCCATTTAATATTTTTTGTATTTTTTGAGAATTATTTTCGCCCACAACTTCATCATCTTCTAAGTTTTTTATTTTTATTTCTTCTTCAAAAAACTCTATTTTAATTCCTTTTTGAAGTGCAACAAAAACAAGCCCAACTAGTAATGGTATTCCAACAAAAATTAAAAATAAATTATTTATTACTCCATATCCTGATAAAACAAAAAAGTATGCAATTATTGCAATTGCTAAAAATCCTGCGTTTAAAATATTGTTTTTTTCTCTTTCCCATTTAATTCCAATTTTTGCGTATTTAATAAAATAATAAATTGAATAAAATAACATTGCGCTAATTGTTGCAATAAAAAATAATGTAATAAGAAATGAAAGTTCGTTAAATGGATTAAGGAGTGCAATTGCTGTAAATAATTTCACGTCGCCTCCGCCAATTTTGCCAAATTTATATGAGATTAATAAAATTACAAATATTGCGCTAGCACTAATTAAATTAAAAAAGCTAGAACTAATTATTGTTAAAATTAAACCCAAAATAAGCATAGGGTAAGTAATCCAGTCAAAAATATATCCTGTTTTTGTATCATAATATGCACTTAAAAGTGTCCCAATGAACAAAATTATTTCTTGAATAATTATTATCATAATAAACTTAAGTTAATAGATGTTTTATTTATTTGCTTTTTTAAAATATTTTTTTTTTAAATTAAACTTCTAACACAAAAATATTTCCTTCTCTTTTATATCCTTGTCCAATAGCAATTTTTTCAAATTTTTTTGCGTATGGAAAAACTATTTTTGTGTGGTGTAATTCATCACAATGTCTTTTTATTTCTTTTAATGTTATTGCGCCTAGTTCTGGATTTAGTGTTGTTGGTAATTTTAGTTGAATTGTTTTTCCTTGGACTTTAAATGTACCAATTTCATGAGATATAAAATTTTTTGTTAAATGCATTGCAAATTGGTGTGTTTGAGTATTTTCGTGTGTTCCTACAATGCATTCCGAATTTCCAACTAAATATTTATGTGCTGAATGAGTTCGCCCATTATGTATTCTATCAAGTATGTCTAAATGTCCTAAATGAGTAATTGGTTTTTTTGCTAAAATTTTTTTTAATCTTTTAATCATTTTATTTCAACCTAAATTTTTTCTTCATTGCTTTTTTTCCTTGCATTTGTCCAATCATTTTTGTAATATCTCGTTCGCCCATTTTTTGCATACTGCTTTCATTCATTCCTTTAAAGCTTTTGAACATTTTTTTCATTTTTTTGAATTGTTTTATTAATTCACGAATTTCGCGTTCGTTTTTTCCACAGCCGTGAGCAATTCTTTCAATTCTACTTTTGTTCATTAAGTCAGGTTCAAGTCTTTCTTGTTCTGTCATTGAGTCAATTATTATTCCAAAAGATTCCATTTTTTCTTGGCCCATTTCCATTGCTTCTTTTGGAAGTTTTTTTCCCATTCCAAACATATCCATTACTTTGTTAAGGGGTCCAAGTTTTTTTGTGGCTTTTAATTGTTCATAAAACATTTTGAAATTAAGATTTCCATTTAATATGTCTTGTGGGTTAAGATCCATTTCTATTTCTTTTGCTTTTTCAAGTAAACCCTCAAGGTCACCATAACCCATTATTCTTCCAAGGTAACGGTTTGCGTCAAAGCTTTCAAAATCATTTATTTTTTCTCCAGTTGATAAAAAGTAAACACTTGCTCCTGTTTCTTTACATGCTACAATTGCTCCTCCTCCTTTACTTGACCCGTCCATTTTTGAAATAATAACTCCGTTAACACCAACAGCGTTGTGAAATGCTTGTGCTTGTTTTTTTGCAAGGTTTCCAATGTCTGCTCCAATAACAAGCCATTTTTGATCAGCATCAAATACTTTATCAATTGCTTTTATTTCAGTTACAAGTTCTTCGTCAAGTCCGCTTCGTCCAGCAGAATCACAAATAATTAAATCATAATCTTTGAATTTTACAAGTCCTTCTTTTATTATTTTAACAGGGTCTTTTTCATTTTTTATTCCAAAAAACTCAACTTCGGCTTGTTGTGCATTAGTTTGTAATTGTTCAAAAGCTGCGGGTCTAAAAGTGTCTGCAGCAATAACTCCAACTTTTTTTCCTCGTTTTTTATACCAAAAAGAAAGCTTTCCTGCAGCGGTAGTTTTTCCTGCCCCAAAAAGTCCGCATAAAAGTATTTTTTTGGGGTCAGTTGGAATTTCTTTTCCTCCAAGTGCATCAACAAGTTCATCATAAATTACTTTAGTGACATGTTCGCGTTGACTCAAATTCCCTTGAGCTTTTATAAGTGCTTTTTTTTCTATTTTTTTTGACAATTCAAGAACCGTGTTAATTTCAACGTTTGAGCTAATAAGTGCGCGTTGTATTTCTTTTATTGCTTCTTTTACAATATTTTCTTCCACTTCACCAGCACCGGTTATTTTTT
>CAZVWD010000002.1:5294-18933 GCA_964630715.1 uncultured archaeon | reverse complement strand
TTGGCATCAAACCCCCGATTAGTTTAAAAAAGAAAAAATTAATTTATTATTATGGATCATTTAGGAACTGTTGTTTCAACAATGGATGGGCCCTCGCCATCACGAGTAGATTTTGTTGTAAATAATGGAAAAGCCCACAAGGGGATGTTTATTGAACTTACTTATAGTGAAGGCACAATGATGTGCATGATTGATGAATTAATTAAAACAAATAGATATTTTGAAAGACCAGATTCAGTAAAAGCAATTGGGGATGAACTTGAAAAAAACTTTCCTGCTGCGGAATGGGAATTTTTACTTGCAAAAGCAAAACCTCTTGGGGTATTTAGTGATAAATTAATTCAAAGAAGTACTTTTCCTCCATCGCCCGGAACAAAAGTATATGTTGCGCAAGATGAAAATATTAAAAAATTTTTAAAACTTGAAGATAATGGTCTTAATTTAGGAAAAATACAATTTCATGATGTGGAACTAAAATCAAACTTATCAAAATTATTACAAAAACATTTAGCAGTATTAGCTATGTCGGGGGCTGGGAAATGTGTAAAACCAGATACTGAAGTTAGGTTAGCAAATGGGGAAAATGTTGAAATTCAATCGATTGTTAATAATGCATTAAATAATGAAAATGTTTTAATTGGGGGTGTTGAAATATCAACACAAAATAATGATGGGTTATGTGTTTTTGGGATTGATTCAAATAACCAGATTGTAAAATCTAAAATAAAAGCATTCATGCGAAGGCGTGCTCCTACTGAAGTTTTAAAAATTACTACTTGGACAGGCCAAGAGATTGAGGTAACAAATGAACATCCTATTCCAATAATAGATGAGGGAATAAAATGGGTTGCTGCAGAGCAATTAAGAATAGGGGATTATTCTTTTGTTCCAAGAATTGTATCTGATTCAAAAGAAATTGAACTTAATTTGTTGAATTATTTTGATAAGGTTTATTTAGATAGCAAATCAACATTTAAAATTGATAAAAGAAAAAATACCAAATCAATTCCATCAAAAATAAAATTTGATGCAGATTTTGCGCGATTTTTAGCTTATCTCCTTGCAGAAGGGCATAATGCTGGTAGTTATTTAACTTTTTCAAATGACAATTCTAATGTATTTAATGATTTTATTCGTCTTTCCTATGAATTGTTTTCTGAAAAACCATATAAAAATAAACATAAAAACGAAGTGCGAATTTTTAATAAGGGATTGTGTATTGCTTTATCAAAAATTGGTTTTACTAGTTCAAGCTGGACAAAGTTTATCCCTCAAGAATTGTTACAATGTTCAAAAAATATTCAATTGGCATTTTTATCTGCTTTTATTGATTGTGATGGGGAGTTTTCCGATAAAGATTTGGAAATTACTCTTGCAAGTAAAAATTTAATCAAATCAATTAATCATTTATTCTTGCAAAATAATGTTGTGCCTCGTATACGAACTAAAAAAATCGATGAAAAAATTTACAAAAGATTATTTGTTTCAGGTGCGAAGAATATGAAAATTCTTTCCGATAATCTTTCTCTTAAAATTGATTATAAACACAATCAATTAAAAAATCTGGGGAGAAAAAAGTATAATACTAATGTTGATGTTTTACCTAATTGTTCAAAAACTTTAACTGAAATTAGGCAATTATTAAATATTCCAATTGCAGACGTCAGTAATTATATTTATGATCAAAAAAATCCATCAATTGAACAAGTAAACAAAATTCTTGATTTAGCTGAAGAAAGATTTTATGCGATTCAATTGTCTGTGGCAAACACAAAAGAATTGTTTTATTCTTTGCCTAATATATTTGAAGAAGAAGCAAGAGAAATAGTGTGTAATGCATATGCCAAGTATGATTTTAATGAAATGTCATTTGGTACTGGGATTTCATCAACAACTGCAAGACGAATAGTAAGAGGTATAACTAATCCAAAATTTTCATCATATGTTTTAGCTCAAAATTGTTTGTCTCTACAAAATAAACATGATGTTGGTATTGATATAATAATCAATTTAAATTTTAGTGAATTATCATTAGAACTAAATCAGCTTTGTAAGGGGTTAGGATTTGAAATAAAAACAATATTGTCTAATGTGGGGTTTAACAAAGGTTTAATTTACTCTTGGACGGATAAGATCAATATTCAAAATTATTCAAACTTTTACATGTGTGCTCAAGAAATATTTAAACAAGCTCTGTTATTTGAGCAAAAGCTTCCAAAAATTGAAGAACATATTAATCTGTTAAGAAGCCTTACTAGTTCAGGAATATTTTTTGATAAAATAATTTCAATCGAAAGACAAACTCCTGATTATGAGTATGTTTATGATTTGTCAACAGAACATAGTAGTTTTATAGCCAATAATTTATTAATACATAATAGTTATTTTCAAGCAGTGTTACTTGAAGAACTTTGTATGCGTTCAAAAGAACAAGGACAAATCGCAACACTTGTTTTTGATACTCATGGTGAATACACTTCTTTTGGAGAACCAGCAGATAAAGAATTTGTTGATTTTTCATCAAGTACAAAAGTAATTGATGCAACAAAAATAAAAATTTCTGTTTCAAACATGACTCAATCAATGTTATCTTCAATAATTCCAAGTATTACTCCAGTTCAAAAAAGAGAATTGTTTAGGATTATTTCAAAATTAAGAGAAGAAATGAAATCAGGTGTTGGTCCTTTTGATTTAAATTCAATAAAAGCAGAACTTCCTTCACTTGACTCAAAAACAGCAATTCCTTTGCAAGCCGCAATTGATGAACTTGAAAGGTTAAGATTATTTTCAAAAATAGATGAACCATCACCACTTGATTTAGTAAAACCCGGACAATTAACAATTATTAATTTAAATAATATTATTTCAGAAAAAAAGAAACAATTAATTGTGTATTATTTTTCACAAAAATTGTTTAATGCTCGAAGAGTAAAAAAAGTTTGTCCTTTTGCAGTAGTGGTTGAAGAAGCACATAATTTTATCCCAGAAACGACCGCTGCAGAACATGCTTTAGCAAAACCAATTCTTAGAACAATTGCAAGAGAAGGAAGAAAATTTGGGGTTTCATTAGTAATAGTTTCTCAAAGGCCAAAAAGACTTGATACAACTACACTAGCAAATTGTAATACAAATATTATTTTAAGAATTACAAATCCATATGATCTTGATCACATAAAACAATCAAGTGAGGGACTTGACTCAAACAGTATTAATATGATTTCTTCTCTAAGAGTTGGAGAAGCGTTAATTGTTGGGGAAGCCGTGAGTGCACCAACTTTTTTCAAAGTTCGACTTCGTAAATCAATGCCAAGCAAACACGAAAATACTTTAGAAGAAGCCGCAAAAATGTTTTATGCTCTTGATAAAAAACAAGAAGAAGAAATTGATACTTTTCTATAAGTTTATTTGACTTAATTAATTATCACCGGCATGGAACCCTAGTTTTATTTATAAATAAAAAAAACCCACCTTTGTAATGCCAACACACATTTACTTAACTAAAGTATCGTATATTCCTCAAAAGAATGAGATAATATGTTATTTTGAAAATGAGTTAAAAAAAGAAGCAAAAAGATTTCCTTTTATTCCTTATATTATTTTACAAGATAATATTTCTAAAGAAAAAATTGAAGAGTTATTATTTTCTTTTAAAATTAAAGATTTTAAAATATGTGGAAATAAATTGTTTTCAAGTTCTTTTGATAATTTAAAAAAAATAAGTAAAAGTATTGCTCAATTAACAAATAAAAAATATTTAGTTTTGGAACCCGAAAGAATTTTTTTAATAGAAAAAGATTGGTCTTATTTTGATTCTTTTGATAAAGATTTCACTAAAACTAATTCTAAATCTTTTGATTTTTTTTTGTTCCAAAATTTAAACTTTGAAGAGGCGCTTTGTAAAAATCCTTGCTCCCTCATGTTGATAAAACAAAGCGCCCTTTCAAATACATTAAAAATTCCAATCTACAACATTCCTAAAAAAAGTGAGGAGTGTGTAGAATTATTGCTTGAAAATATTTATTTTAAAAATGGGGAACCAATTTCTTGGACTAATGAAAAATTATTTTATTCAGCAAAAGAATTCGCGCCTTATGGTGAGTTTGAAACAAGTTCAAAAATAGATTTTTCGCCAGTGTGGCCACAACTTTTAACAAAATCATTTTTTAATATTGGAAATACAATTAATTGTTCTTGTTGCAAACCAATAAAACTTGAAGATAATAATTTATTGCCAATTTCAAAACTTGAAGTAATCGTAAAAGATGATTTTTTTTATTCTTCAAATTTTAATACGTTTGCAATGGAGTTTCATAAAAATAATTCTGAAAAAGAAGCAAGAAAACAAAAAAAATATGAGTTTTGTTTGAAACAATACCCGATAGGCCCGTTAAAAAAGAATGAATTAGTATTACTTCCAATTGAGGATGTAAAAAAATTATTTGGCGAAGATAAAATAAAGCTTGGGAAGAATCATTCCTTGAGTTGGTTTTGTAAAAAGCAAGAATCTTTTTTATCAAAAGAAATTATTTTAATAATAGAATTAATTGGAAGAGAAAAAAGCAATTTAATCCAAACTTCATTAATAAATAAGAACTTTGAGAACAATTATTTCCAACAGTTAGTATCTTCGCTTAATGAATTGTTAATGTTAATACCATTTCAATTAACAAATTCTTTCTCAAAATTCTTTTCGCCAAATTTAGCAGAATCAATTGTTGCAATTCAAGAGTCAACAATTTCAAAATTTAATGCTTTTTCAGAAAAAGCAGGGTATAGAGTATTATTTTCAAATAAAAATAATGTGTTTGTAAAAGGGTATTCTTCACTTAGTTTGGCCCAGAACTTCTCAAAAACAACATGCTTACCTCAACCAATAATAGCTTCATTCGCTAAAAGGTCCAGTTTAAGGCCTTAAATCGGCCCAGGAGTTTCTTTTTTAAAGCTTCTCTTTAAGAAATTCATATAATGGTGAGCAAATGGTTAGATTAACTAGATTTGAATTAACAAGAGTTTTATCAGCAAGATCTTTGCAATTGTCTTTAGGTGCACCACCTTTAGTTAAAGGTACTAAAGATTTGACAATGTTACAAGCGTCAGAAAAAGAATTTAAAGAAAAAGTACTTCCTTTAAGTGTTTTAAGAAGATATCCAAATGGAAGTTTAAAAAGAGTTGAATTATATTAGTGTGATATTATGGGAAAATCAGTTTCAAAAGGATTAAAATATAGAGGCGAAGTTTTAGTAAGAGAATTACCTGAAAAATTTGGGGATAACTTTGAAAAAAACAAAACTTCACTTGGCGAACTCGAACTTGGATTATCTAAATCAAGTAGAAATATTTTAGCTGGATATATTGTTAGACTTGCTTCAAAAAAAGAATAATTAATTTTTAAAATTATTTTATTTTTCTTATGCTTAAGTCAATTTAATTAATTTATTTCTAGTATTTCTATGAACTTATTTAATTTTATTATAAAATTTATTTAATTTTATTATTTATATTATTTCAAGAATTTCTATCTTGGTTGGTTCATCAAGATCCTTATTTCTATTGAGAGTATATAATTTACTTGAAGCTGCGCTTTCAAGTTGTTTATCGTGAGTAATTACAAATATTTGTTCAACAAGTCCTGGCAGAGAGTCTCTTAACATTTCACTAAGTTTCTCAATTGCATTGCTATCAAGGTTGTGTGTAGGTTCATCAAGAATTAACATTGATAATTGTTTTGTTAAAACTAACGCGAATGCAATTCTTATGCAAAGTGCTGCAGCACTTCGTTCACCACCACTAAGTATTCCTTCAACACGTGCCCACCCATTATTTGTTGTAAGGACTTGCAAGTCATAACCATTTTCAACAACAGCAAGTTTTGCATCAATAAAATCATTGTATGGGTAAATGTTTTCCCAAATACTTGACATTGCTTCATTAATTGTTGCAAGCATTGCTTCACGAAGTTCACTTTGTGTAGAAATAAGACAGTTTTCAAAAACACCAAGTTTTTCACACGCACTTTTGCTTGTAGTATTTTCTTTTTCTAAAAGCTCAATACTTTTTTTGATTTGTTCAATCTTTTCTAAATTTTGAATATAACTTTTTGCAAGTTCGCGTGTTGAATTGATTTGTGATGATAGTAAATTAATAGTTGATTTAGTTTCAAAATAATCTTTTCGAATTTTATCAATGCTTTTTCCGTCAAAATTTAATTCTTGTAACATCTTTTCGTTTATTGGTAATTCTTTTTCAAGTAGTTGAATTTCTTTTAGGGTTTTTGCAAGTTCTATTGCATTCTTTTCTTCATTTTTAATTTTATATTCTTCTTCTTTTAGTAAGTTAATTTCTTTGTCAATATCACTTTCTTGTTTTTCAAATTCTTTTATTAAAACCATTAATTCAGCTTGTTTTTTACTAATTTCTTCCTTTTGTTTTGAATTAGTTTCTTTTTCTTTTTGGTTTTTTTCAAGAATATGTGTTTTATGGTTCTCGTCAAGCTCTTGTTTACAAGTAGGGCATTTACCTGTTAATTTAGAGATATCATTTTTTTCTTTTTCTAGTTTGAGTAATTGGTATTCGAGTACTTTATTTTCTTCGCCAATAGTTCGACGAACTTTATCAAATTCTTCTTTTTGTTTTTTAAGTTCATTTTTTTCTTTTGTTTTTTCTATTTGTTTTTCCAAATTAAGTTCTTTTAATTCTTTTAGTTTTTCAATATCAACTTCTTTTTTACCTAACACATTTTTATTTAATGTTTGCAAAGTAGTTTTATTTCTCGCAACTATATCTTTTAATTTTTGATATTCTCTTTCTTTTTTTTCTTCTTTTTCTAGTAGTTCTTTTTTTGTGATGTATTCTTTTTCTAGTAGTTCTTTTTTTACTGTATATTCTTTTTCTTTTTGCTCTTGTTCTAAGATAATTTTCTTTATTTTTTCTTCTTCATGACTTTCTACAGTAGTTTTTTGTTGTTTAATTAAATCTTCTTTTTGTTTGTTTTCTTTAGTTAAAGAATTTTTTAAACTAAGAGCATTTCTTCTTGCAATTTCGTATTTTTCAAGATCAAGTAATTCATCAAACTTTTTCTTTCTTTCACTAGGCGTTAATTTTAAAAAAAAATCAAGTTCGTTTTGTTCAGCATACACTGCACGAGAAAATAATTCATAATTTAGTCCTAATATGTTTTCTACTTTTTCATTAACATCTTTTTGTTTTGGCCCAGCAATTAAAGTAGTGCCTTCATAGAGCTTTGCTTCATTAGTCCCGGTTTCTTTTATTTCTCTTTCAACTAAATATATTTTTTCATTTTTTTCAAATGTTATTTTTGTTTTTGCAAAATCACAGGGGTTTGGTTTATTAGTAATTATTTCTACTAGTGAAATTTGTTTACTTTTAAGTGCAGGGAAAGTTCCAAATAAAGAATAACTTAAAGCGTTTACAATTGAACTTTTTCCAGACCCCATTACTCCAACAATAACATTAGTTCCATTATCAAAAGTTAGTGTGCTGTTTTTGTGAGTTCGCCAATTAATTAGTTCAAGTGACTTAATCATAGATGAATTAGGTTAAAAAATAAATAAAAAGGCACCTCTAGTTTCATGCCAAGGTTATTCTTTTGGTAATTTTATCAAACCAATTCGTCTTCTTAAATCAAGTGCATGGGTTGCGTGAATACTATTTCCAAGTTCCAAAGAATGAATGATACTTTCCATTCGGGTCTGCCATTGTTTTCGTGTTTCGTCATGTAATGGTTGCATTACGGTTTTTTCAAATTCAAGATGTTTAATTGGGTTATAAAAATATTTTTGGGCTTTGGTATTATGTTCGGCTATTTTTGGATTAGCGTGATGTAATTTACTCATAATAGAGTATTGTCTGGTTGGTTATAAAAATAGTTGTATTTAACTAATTAGAGTTGCGCCTTCCATTTCGGCTTCTTGAGTAATGTTAGGTATTTTGTTTAATTCTGCTTCAAGTGCTGGAATAATTCCATCTGTTTTATCAGGTACAATATATCCAACTTTTATGATTTCTATTCCAAATCCGATTGGAACTCTTTTGAAATCTTGAAATTTTACATCTGGGATACTAACTGCTTTTACAGCTATTTCTACTTCATCAATATGTTCCGGTTCTGGAGATATCTTAAAAATAACCATTGCTTTTCCCATTTTTTATCACTTAAGGTCCAACGAATCCACAATCTGCGCAAGTGTATCTCTTTGCTGTTTGTTTACATGAATCACATCTTATAATGATTCCTTTTCCGCATCCTGGACATTTAAATTCTGTTTTATTATCTGTAACTACTTTATTGCATGTTGTACATTTTTTCATAAAATCACTCTTTTTATTATAACTAAATTCTCGTAAAGAACCTTTAAAAACGTTCTTTCGGAGGCTAAATTTTGACAATTAATTAGAATATATTCTATCCTTGCTTTTTAGAATTTTTTCTTTTGGATTCTGCTTTTCTCAGTTTAAATCTTTTTATTGTTATAAAAAGAATTTAATATTTCTAAAAGTAGCGGAGCCTCTCTAGTGAAAAAATTCTTCTTTCTAAAAAGGAGGTGATAAGATGAGTTTTGTAGTTAATGATTCTCCGCCAAGCTTGCGTGAAATAAAGTTTGTGATGAGTCTTGCTGAGGATGATTTTGATTCTTTAGGTGGTCGTGAATTTTGGATTTACGAAAATTATTGCCAAGGTGGGTTTGAATGAAACCATCAAGCAAAAGCAAAGCTTTTGCAAAATGTTGCAAAATGCCTGATTTAGCAACACCGGCATTGGACCCTAAGAATGATTATAAATCTTCAAACAACAATAATTCTATGATTATTGAAATGACTCCTGATTTAGCCGAAATTTGTGGAATACATGCTGGTGATGGATATATGCGAAAGCGAGGCAATAATTATGAGTTAGAATTGAGTGGGGGGTTTGATGAGAAAGAATATTATGATTTTCATGTCGTTCCATTGTTTGAAAGAGTTTTTAATATTAAAATAAAAGCACAATATTTTAGAACAAAAGGAACATATGGTTTTAGGACTAGTAATAAAGATGTTTGTAAAACTTTGCATAATTGTGGATTTCCATATGGTAAAAAAACATTTACAGTCAGTGTTCCAGAAGAAATTCTAACTTCAAGAAATTTAGATATTATTTATTCTTTTGTTAGAGGTGTGTTTGATACTGATGGAACATTGTCTTTTAGGTGTAGAAATGGTTCTGGGTATAAAGAGTTGTTGGTTAAAAGGCATACTTTGCCAGAGATTAGTATAAAAGTTTGTTCAAAAAATTTGCGAGATGGGGTTGCAAAACTTTTACTAAAAACAGGATTCCATTTTTCTTTTTCGGATTTAAAAAGAGAAAAACCTTGGGCTGATCAATTTGGTTTAATTTTAAAAGGGGATCAAGATATGCTGTTGTGGTTAGTTAATATTAGTTTTAAAAACATTACAAAACTTAATAGGTTTTTAATTTGGCAAAAAAATGGATTCTGCCCAAAACACCTAGATTTAAAATCCCAAAAAGATATCTTATTTAAAAATTTAGATCCAGATACTTTTTATTCAAATAAAATTATTTTGCCTGATCAAAGAATTTCAGTTTTAGCACAAAGGCAATTAAAGAGGATAAACTATTTAGGAGTCGCCATTCCTAAAGATTAAAAACTCAGTGTTTCATATTATTTTGGGCTTATAGTGTAGTGGAAGCACTCAACCCTTCGGAAGTTGTGTGGTTAGGTTGCGACGGGGGTTCGAATCCCTCTAGGCCCGTTTATATTTATGAAATTAAGAAAAACAATTAGGCGTCTTTTTAAAGGAACATATTTATTGCCTTCAATTGTTAAGAATCCTCATGGTGGATTAAAACTTGTTCGTAGAGGTAAAGTTAGGGGGCGAAAAATAATTTCAAAACTTTATGCTCCAAAAGATATTGGTGAAAGATTTAGAAGACAAGAAGTTATTCAAAATTTGGATAAATTTCAGGGGCAGAGATATGTTTTAAAAGTTTCGAGAAGATATCCTTCAAAAAAGAGTGTAAGAATAGAAGATTGGTATGATCAACCAACATTGGCAGATGTGAAAAAAATTCATGATGGTAAAGTAACTAAAAAACTTCGTTTATTTTGTGATAGCAAAGGTATTCCTCCACATAAACTTCTTGAACTTTGTAGTAGGGCAGAATTAGAGTTGGATAATAAACAAAGAGAAATTGGTGTGTGGTTTGATAATTCTCCAGGGAATTTAAGTGTAGATGTTGAAAAAAGTGGAAAAATTATTTTCAGGGTATTTGATTTTTGAATATTTTAGTTTTGAGTGCAATTTAAATTTATTCTTCAATTAATTCAAATCGATTTATTTTGTTTCCATCTTTTTCAATAATTTCAAGAAATTCTTTTACTGGTCGAACCCATATTTGTCCAAATTTAAATTCTCCTTGATAAAGTGCTTTGTAAACAACAAGGTCTTCTAGTGTTTCAGAATCTTTTCCAATTGCAATAATTTCATATCTTTTATTTGGTCCTTTATAATGGATCCATATTTGCCCAGGTTTGATTTCAAGGTTCATTCAAAAACCTCTTTTCCTTCTAAATAATAAGAAAAAAATTCTGAAAAGTCACCTTTGTATTCTTTAACAAGGTCCTTTTCCATTAGAACTTGTGCTTTTCGTAAGCTTTGTTTCATTGCATTTGTTTCTTTTTTCTTATATTCATTAATAAAGTTTGCAAGAATTTTTTTAGCATCAACAATATTGCGTTCAATTTCTATTACAATTCGCCCATTTTCAATTCTTGGTCCAGTTAGTATTTTTTTCTTGTTTTCTAAAAATTTGTCAACATTTTCTATATCTTCAACATGTGGTCCAATAAGTTTTTTTGCTTTTTGAAGAGTAAGTGTTTCTAGTTCAAAAATAAACCAAACGTCGGTTTCATTACTCCATACTTCTTCACGCATTACAGTAAAATCTTTTTGTGTTAATTCTCTTGAAATTTTTTTTAGCATTCTTCTAAGTTGTCCCCATACAAGGTCAGATAAAATATTTTTTGGAAACGTTGTTTTAATTGCAATTAATTCTTTTTTATTAAGCATTTTTTTTATTTTGGATTTGTCCCATTTTTTTGTTTTTTTAGGAAAAAAGAATTTAATGTTTGGTTTTGTTAAAAATAATTCACTTGCAAAAATCATTTTATCAAATTGTTTTTGAGATAATGCAGAAGCAACATTTCTATTCTCGTCCACTGGGTCAATTAAAATTAATGGTTCTTCAAACTTTTTACTTTTTTTAGTATTAAATTTTATTTTTTGCCCACTTTTCCATTTGCTTATGTTAATTAATGCATTTTCAAAAGTTTCATATTTCAAAATTAATAATTCTACTCCATATCCTGGTAAAGCACAATTTTTTAGATCTGCGCCATATGCATTTATTCCTTTCAAAAATTGTTTTAGAAGTCGAACTTCTTGTTTTTGTTTAGTGTTCATTCTTGCAAGCAAATATTTGTTATGAAATGGTGTTCGGTCCACTGCACTTTTCTTTTCATTTCCTTTTTTTACAATATAGCTTGGTATAATTTCAACATCAAAACCATTTATTATTCCTCGAATATAAGGGTGTTGTGAATATGCCTTTTCCCAAAAATGTCCTCGAAATATGATTTTACCAAGTTTAAGCCCTTCTTTTTCAAGTTCTTTTTCATTTAGTTCTTTTTCAAACATTATAAATAAATCAAGATCACGGTCGCCCTTAAGGTGAGTATTTCTTGCGCTTGATCCACACCATTCAAGATGTGAATGACTACCTTCAACAGATAATATTTTTTTTTCAATAGTTCTAAATAATTCTAATTCTTCTTCGAGATCTTTTTTATTAGGTGTAATTTTATTTAAAACTTTTGAGTAAATTTGTTTTTTCTTTTGTGAAGTACTTTTTTCTGTTTTCATTTTTTTAGCCTCTATAATAAGCTTATTATACTACTTTTTATATAAATCATTTGTATGAAATTTAGCGACCTAAGACTTGAGCAAATTGGCGAAACCCAGCTTGGTATTATTTACAAAGGGCTTACTCACAACTTTTATGAATTAAAAGAGAATTTTTTGTCAAATGAAGAAAAAAGCTTTGCTGATTCGCTTGGAAGAATTATTCAAATGAAAACTTCTTTTTCAGATTTACATAATTTTGATTTTTTACCAGATAATTTTGCTTCTGATTTTAGAGAAGAAATAATTTCTATTGTTGAAATGTATCGTTTGCTTGAAAAGATACCTTCAAAAAAAGTTTTTGTTAAATTACTTGAATCATTAATTAGATTAATTGCGCCAATTAAGTTCATTAAAAACAAAGCGTTGTTTTCAGAGCATGTTTTACAAAATTCTGTTGGATTAAAACAATTATCATTTTTTTCACTTGAAAAAGATTTTGAAGAATTAATGATTAATAGTCTGGATGAAGTTTTTGTGTTTCATAAAAAATTTGGTATGTGTAAAGTTAATATTATATTAAATGATAAGGGGTTTGAAAATATTTTGCAAAGAATTGCTTATAGTGTTGGAAAAGAGTTTACATTAAATCGACCTTTACTTGATGCAAGACTGCCTGATGGCAGTAGAGTTAATGCAACTTTTGATAATGTTTCTCCAAAAGGGCGCTCACTTACAATTAGAAAATTTTCTTTTTCTCCATTAACAATAATTGATTTAATAAAATCAGGTACAATTACAAGTGAAGCTGCTGCATTTTTGTGGTTGATGGTTGATGGGTTTGGTGCTAATCCAAAAAACATTTTAATTGTTGGGGGTACATCAAGTGGAAAAACTACTTTACTAACCGTGTTATCAAATTTTACTCGTTTGAGTGAAAGAATTGTGTCTATTGAAGATACTCTTGAATTATCTTTGCTTGATCGTGAAAATTGGGTTGCTCTTGAAGCTAAACATTCAATGGATGAAAATATTGGTATGGATGACTTGTTAAAAAACTCTTTAAGAATGGGGCCTGATCGCTTAATAATTGGTGAAGTTCGTGGTAGTGAAGCAATAACTTTATTTGCTGCGATGGATAATGGGCATGCTGGGTGCATGGGGACAATTCATGCAAATACTGCTCGCGATGCAATAACAAAACTTGAAAATAAACCTTTTGAAATTCCAAAATCAAGAATTCCTTTGGTCAAATTAATTGTAGTTATGAATAGAACTTTTTTAGGTGATAAATTTGTCAGAAATGTACAACAAATTGCGGAAGTTTCACACATGGAAGAAAAAGTTCTTTTAGCAAATTTATTTGAAATACAAAACGAAAAATTGGTTCGAACTGATATTCCAAGTAATTTAATTGAAAATTTTGCACGTGAAAATGCTATGGAAAAAAATGATGTAAAAAAAGAAATTGATACGCGAAGAATTATTTTAGAATGGTTGTTAAAAAAAGATGTTACAAAACCAATGGATGTTCTTGAAGTAATTCAAAGTTATTATTTTAGTCCAGAAAAAGTAATGTCTATGATTTATGATTCTACAAATTAATTTAATATTTTAAAGATATAATTTAATATTTTAAAGATATAATTTAATATTTTAAAGATATAATTTAATATTTTAAAGATATAATTTAATATTTTAAAGATATAATTTAATATTT
>CAZVWD010000002.1:0-5194 GCA_964630715.1 uncultured archaeon | reverse complement strand
TAATTTAATATTTTAAAGATATAATTTAATATTTTAAAGATATAATTTAATATTTAATGGTTAGTTGTTTGAATTTGTTTTTTAAATTAATTATTTAAAATAAGTTTTTGGTTATTGTTTTTTTGTACTTTTTTTTAATTCTTTTGTTAATGCTTTTAAGTGTGCTTGATTTTTCACAAACTTTTCATTACATTTTTTAACAAAATATTTCAAGTTTTCTTCATCAACAACAAATTTTCCTTCTTTTACAGGGATTGTAATTGCATGGCTTCCAAGCATTTCAACCAAGTATTTTCCTGATTTAATTACATGTACTCCGCATCGTTTTACTCCTGCTGTTCTGCTTGCATTAAGTAAATTGTTTGCGTGTTCTATTGTATCTGCGCCAATGTGAAAAATTAAAGGTTCTTGTTTAAGCCATAAAACTTCTCCATTAAACGAATCAATTCCATCTTTTACTTCTTGATATTTTACTTTTCTATGCCATTTTCTATGAAATGCACTTTCTTTTTTACTTTCTTTCTTATCAAGGCCAACTAAAGTAATTCTTCCAGCACAACTGCTAGATGTGAAATAATGTTTAGTATTAGCAATATAATCGCAAATTGGAATAAACTCAAGATCAACTTTGCCATCAGTTTTAGCTTTATTATAAGTATTTTTGTGGTGTTCTTTCACCATTTTAAACCTACTTTCTTCGGAGTTCATTAAATAACCTTTATATTTTGTTTCATACAAAATTTTTTTGGTTACAATGTTTAAAAAAGCATGTTTTTTGATTTTAATAGTATTCTTGTTTTCACAAGTGTATAGTGTTCGATTAGTTGAACCTATTTCAAAAGAAATAAGTGAGGATAGTTTTGTTGGGGCTGTTGTTGGTGGGCAAACCCTTGAATTAATTGTTTCAAAAGAACTTGGAAAATTTGATTCTTTAGAATTAACTAATTTGTTACCAAAAGATTTTGGGGTTAAAGTAGAAGATTATTTAGAATCAATAAAAATATTTATTATTGTTCCAAAATCAGCGCCTCAATCAGATTATTCTTTAAAGTTTAAATTAATTGGTAGAACTACTGAAGACGTTTCAGTTTATTTTACAGTAGATAATTCATTACTTGATTTTTCATTTTTGAATTATTCAGATAGTGTTTTTGTAAAAGAAAAAGCAGTTTATGAATTATTATTAATTAACAATTCATATGCTGATGCTAAATTTGATATTAAACCAAATTTACCTTGGTATTGGTTAAATAATAAACAAAATGTTTCTGTGGTTGTTCCAAAAAAGACAAATTTAAAGACACAAATAAATGTTTATCCTCAAGTTCAAGGGCAACATAATTTTACAAGCACTGTATTTTTACAAGACATAAAAGTACAAAAAGATTTTACATTATCAGTTGTTGCAAAACCAACTTTTAAATCAAAGTTTTCCTCACCATTAAATGGTTTGCCATTTTATTCGATTTCACTTCTTCCTAGCTATATTTTCAATGCTTTGTTATTTAATTTAAATTGAGTTTTATGGATTTATTAAAAAATAAAATTGATTATGCGAAAGCAATCATTTCTGATATTAATGCGGGGAAAATAAATTCTCTTCGTGATATTGAATTAAATCAATTTGATTATTGTAAAAAATTTGGTTTAACTTCTCTTCCAACAAGACCTTTTGTTTTAGCTCAGATAAAAAATCCTTCAAAAAAAGTTAAAGAATTGCTTTCAATTAAACCAACTCGTAGTTTATCAGGAGTTCAAGTAATCGCTGTAATGCTTCCTCCGTTTGAATGTCCTGGGCATTGTACATATTGTCCTTCTTCATTTAAAGATCGTGTTGCTCCACAATCATACACTGGGTTTGAGCCTTCAACACTGCGAGCACAAAGACTTGGTTATGATCCCTACAAGATTGTTGCAAATAGAATAACTCAACTTGATGCTACTGGAAATGATGCAGAAAAGATTGAATTGATTTTTCAAGGAAGTTCGTTCACAGTTCTACCAAAAGAAAAACAAGAAGAGATTGTAAAAAAAAGTATTGATGCAATAACTCAAAAAGAATCATCTTCTTTAGAATTATCAAAAAAATATGCTCAAAAATCAAAAAGACGAATTAGTGGAATAACTTTTGAAACAAGACCTGATGTTTGTGGTGAAAAAGAAATTAATGAACTATTAATGCTTGGAGGGACCAGAGTTGAGTTAGGTGTACAAAATCCTGATGATGAAATTTATAAAAAAGTTAATAGGGGTCATAAGGTAGAAGATGTTGTCACTTCAACAAGATTGTTAAAAGATTCTGCATTTAAAGTATTATATCACTTAATGCCTGGTTTGCCTGGGAGTAATTACAGAAAAGATTTAAAAAATTTTAAATCAGTTTTTTCAGACCCTGCATTTAGACCTGATATGCTAAAATTTTATCCTTGTCTTGTAATAAAAGGAACAAAATTATATCTTGATTTTAAAAAAGGTGAATTTAAACCAATTGATGAAAAAAAAGCCGTTCGTTTGCTTGCTGATTTAAAAGAAGAAATTCCTAAATATGTTCGAATTATGCGAGTTAATCGTGATATTCCAAGTGATGTGATTTATGCAGGTGTGAAGAAAACTAATTTACGACAAATGGTTGAAGCAGAATTAAAAAAACGTGGAAAAGAATGTAAGTGTATTAGGTGTCAAGAAGTTGGTTTAAGACATCGTGAAAATAAAATAGTTTTTGATAAACCAAAGGTAAAAACAATGTTTTATGAAGCTTCAATGGGCGAGGAAGCTTTTATTTCTCTTGAATCAAAACATGGTTTGTATGGTTTTGTAAGATTAAGAAAACCTTTCGAACCTTTTGTTAAAGGGGTTGACAAAAACACAGCCTTGTTGCGTGAATTACATGTTTATGGTAAAGCTTTAGCTCTTGGGAAACACGAAGTAGGTTCAGTACAACACAAAGGTTATGGTGAATTATTGTTAAAAGAGGCAGAGAAAGTTGCAAAAGAGAGATTTGATTCAAACAAAGTTGCAATAATTTCAGGGCTTGGCGTTCGTGAATATTACAAAAAGTTTGGGTACAAATTACAAGAACCATATATGTCAAAAAAATTAGAATAATTTATTGTGAAAGTTAAGTTTTGTTTTTTTATGTGATTAGTTTTTATTTTTTTGTTACCTATGTTTTTTATGTTTGAATTAATTCTAGGGATAATAGTTGTTATTTTAATAATAATTTTAGTTTTTATCTTATCAAGTTATTTTTCTCTAAAAGATGAATTAGCAGCTTTGCAATATCTAAAGCGATCTCAAAGTGTTAAATATGGTCAATTAACAGAACAGTGGATTCCTTTTGCAAAAAAATTTCCATATAATTCTCAAAATTTTAGGTTTATTGGAAAACCAATTGATGGTTTGACTTTTGAAGATGATAAGGTTGTTTTTGTTGAGTTTAAAACAAATAAATCTACTTTGTCTAGCGATCAAAAAAAGATAAAAGATTTAATTATTGATAAAAAAGTAGAATGGTTTGAACTAAGAATTGATTAATTAAATTTTGTTTATTTTCTTTATATTTTATTTATTTTACATTTTATTTATTTTATTTTTTTAATTTAATATTTATTTTGGGTTAGTGGTTTTTTTTTATATTTAGTTTTATTTAATGCTTTGTTTTAGTTTGTGTAAAATTATTCATTTGGTTGTTTTTTATATCTAAGAATAGCAACAATTCCACCCATATTGTAAATTGTTCTTTCTTGTGGATTTTTTGAAGAAATAATGTTTATGTCAGCTTTCATTTTGTCTGCTAAATTCATTACTTTTTCAGTATCATCGCGGAATTCTAACAAAAATGTTTCAGCAATAATAAGTTTATCCACTTGTCCAATGTTTAAACATGCAAGAACTGCGTCTTTTCCATACTCTGCAGTATTTTTTGATAGTTTTTCTAAAAATTCTTCAATGATTTGAGTTTCTTTTGTAAGTTGTAATTCTTTTTCAATTGAATTTAATTTACCTTGACTTAATAATTCATTAAAACCAGTTTTTCCAACACTATTCAAGTTTTCAGTAATTATAGTTGGTAGTCCTTTGATACGCTTTTCTTCAACAAATTTCTTAAAATTATCCTTTACAAATCCTGGTCCAACAACAAGAATTTTTTTAGGTTGCAGTTGTTGAATTTTTTCAAATATTTCATCAAAATAATTACTTTTTTCTTGAGCATACATTTTACCTTGTTTTTTTGAAGTAATTTTTGCTTTTTTATTAATTGAAAATTGATTTATGAATGCAAGTTCGGCCAGTTCATCATCCATTAGAACAACAAGCATCTTAGCAGACACGCTTTCTTTTTCTGCTTTTTTTAATCTTTCAATTTGCCAACTTTTTAAATTAGTTTTTTGTATTTTAACTTTGTCACCAATTTTAACATCAATACTTTGGTGAGCCTTTACTTCAACAAATTCTTTTGGATTACCATCTAAAATAATTCCTGAAAGTTTTAAGTTTTCACTAAATTCTTGAAAGTGTACTGTTTCAATTTCAAGATTAATAAATATTGTTTGTCTTATTGTTTTTTCTCCTTCTTTGCTGGGTTTAATTTTTCTATCTGTTTTTCCCGCAACAATATCATTTTTTTCAATTACTTTTTCAAGGTGCCATAAATCATCTAAATTCTCTGGGATTACCAGTAATTGGTTTAATTGTTTGTCAATTTTAAGAATTTTCATACAAAAATAAGGCTTAGAAGGGTTTTAAACTAATTTGGGAGCTAGATTTATTATGAAAAAAAGTGAAATGGCTGTTGCTTTGATTGTTGAAGCAATTATTAAAGATAAATCTGGTAAAATTTTATTACTTAAAAGAAGTGAGAAAAATAAGTTTTTTGTTGATATGTGGCAACTTCCGGGTGGAAAAGTTGAACTTGGTGAAAATGTACAAGATGCAATTAAAAGAGAAATATATGAAGAAACGAGTTGTGATTTAAAAAAAATGACTGTTAATAAAGTTCTTTCATTTAAAGAAAAATTTAATGGTTTTAATGGGACTATTTTTTTAATGGTTTTTGATGCTGATTGTAAATTAAAAGTAAAATTAAGTGAAGATCATTTTGAATTTGGATTTTTTTCTGAAAAAGAAATAAAAAAAATGAGTCTGACTCCTATTTCAAAAAAATCCTTATTTGGTTAATCAAATTTTTTTCAAC
>CAZVWD010000001.1:0-22779 GCA_964630715.1 uncultured archaeon | reverse complement strand
ATGGAACGCTTGTTTCTTTTCCACATTCACTACATTTTACATCATACATTTTTTTTTCAAAATCTGCCATAATATTCATTCCTTTTAAGTAACCTTCTTTTTTTTATATTTTTATTTTTTTTAAATTTATTTTTTTAATTTTTTTTATTTAATCTGATTATTTTTTTATTTAATTATTTTTATTTAATTTTATTAATTTTTTATTTTATTTTTTTATTTTTTTATTTTATTTTTTTTTTTTTATTTTTTTTTTTATTATTTGATTTAATTTTTTTATTTTGAAGTTTTATTTTATTTTTTTTAGAGGGGATTAAAAAACAAATCCCCTTTTTTATTTTTTTACAATAATTTTTTTTTACAAAAAATTAATTATCTATTTTTTCTTTTTAGCTGGTGCTTTTTTAACTGCTTTCTTAACTACTTTTTTTGCTGCCATAATGAAATCCCCCTACAAATGTAACAGAATCAGTTCGGGCTAGAATCAGAGTCCCTTTGAAATTTATTCCAAAAGTATCCGTCACAGCTTTTACTGCCACGCATAACTTTAATTCATTCAACCTTATATTTAAAGCTTCCTAAATAAAATGCCTTTTTTTAAGAAATATTTTTATTGTTTGAAAATAATTGTGTATTATGCTTAAAAAATTTATAAAAAACAATAAATTTAATCCCAGTAAATTGTTTGGAACTTTAGCTTTTTTAACATTTATACTTTTTATAAGCATTGCAATTTTAGCATACTCAAATTATGACTTTTTTAATCAAAATTTAAGCGAACTAGGAGTTGGAAATCTTGGATTTATTTTTAATTTTGGAATTATGTTAACATCAATTTTTCTTTTAATTTATTTTTATTTTAAATTTTATAAAAAAAATAATAAAATTGAATTTATTTTTGGATTAATTTCTACGGTTGGTTTGTTTGGAGTTGGTTTTTTTCAATTAACAAATAATTTACATTATTTTTTCGCAGGATTATTTTTTGTAACCTCATTTTTAATAATATTAATAAGCACAATTAATTTATTTAAAGAAAAAAAATTTAATTTATTTATTATTAATACTTTATGTGCATTAATCTTATTTTTTTACATGTTTATTTTAAGAATTCCAATATTTCAAAAATTAGCAGTGTTTGCAATAATAATTTATTATTTAATTAATTCATTTTTAGAATAAAATTAGTTAATTATTAAGGGCAAGCTAAGTATTAAGTTTGATTTAATTATTACTTGTTAACATATAGTGTTCTATTGGAATTATTGCAAGTACACTAACAAGTAAAACAATTGCTCTGTTTAAAGGATCTCCAAATAAAAGTAATGTAATAATGTAAAAAATAAACATTATTATTGACACATACAAAAATCCTTTTGACAAATTTTTCTTGTAAGCATAAACTCCTGAAAGAATTATTCCAACAGGAATCAAAACAACAAAAATTAAATAAAACAAGTCATTTGGACCAGATAAATCACTAGTTAGGGGATTACCTTGTGTAAAAAGAATTGTTCCAATTATTGCTTGAAATAAAAATAATAATAATGAAATACTAGCAATGCCCAAAATAATTTTTTTTAATGTTTGAGTATCAAAAGTTTCTGCCAAAGTATTTGGCTCTAAATGTGTGTGATAAGTAGTGGTTTCTGTTTTAATAATTTCTTTAGTGCTTGTTGTTTTTGTTGGTCTAATATGAGTGTCTTGTTTTTTAGCAGGAATTAATTTTGCAACTTCTTTAGCTTTTGTTCTAAGTTCAATTTTACTAATTTTTTCAAGTATTTTTTTTTCAGCATCAATTAAATCTTGAGGATATAAATATAAACAATCAATTCCACTTTCTTCATAAGCACCAACTTTTTCCATGAATCTAGCTCTTTCTTTTTGCTCGATTTTTTTACTTTCTTTATTATGCCAACTTCCAAAGTATTCAATAGCCATTTGGTATTTTTCTAAATAAAAATCAGGCATTCGATAGTTCTTTGAGTCTTTTGAAAGAATCAGTTTCTTTTTTCTATCAAATTTAATGTTGTTTTGTTTTAATATTTCTTCAATTTTCTTTTCTCCGCTTAAATTTGGGCCAGTGGTATTCATTTTTTCGCCTTCACATTTTTAATTTTAATATCTTCAGTTTTTATCTCGGTCAACATCTCTTCACGCTCTTCTTTAACACTGGTTGCAGGTTTTCCATTTTCAGTAATAAATATTCCAATAGTAGTTAAAACATTTGAACCAAATATAACAATAAAAGCAATTGCAGATAATTGACTCATTGTTGCAGTATTAAATACTAAAGGAACTGCCTTATCAAGCCCCATACTTATTGGTAAAGAAACAAGAACTGCTGCTGCTAGACCTCTTGCACTCATAAAAGAAATTAACATTTGATCCATTGTGTAAATTGGATTTATTTTCTTGAGTAATGTTGAAACTAAATATCTTGAAATAAAAATAATAATAATTACTGCTCCGGAAATAACAATAACAGCAGGATTTAAAAATTCTAATTTAAATAATAAACCAAGATATACAAAAAAGAATGTTTTAACTAAAAAAGAAATTTCGCTTTGGAAAGATTTAATGTTAGTATCAACACTTCTTTTTGTTATTCTTAACATTTGAGTAATATCTTCACTATTTCCTAAAACTATTCCAAACACTAAAACTGCAATAGCTCCATTTCCACCAAACACTTGTACAATTGAATAAAGCATTAATAGCGCTGCAAAAGTAATTAAGTACTCGTATTGTCTACCTTGTAAGAATGCTAATATTTTTAACCATAAAATTCCAACAATAAAACCAAGGATTGCTGCAGTACTAAAATTTGCTAAAATTCCGCCAAAAACTGTTTCAATTGAAACAGAACCAATCAAAAATATTTCCCCAACAGCAATTGCTGTAATAACACATAAAGCATCAGTTAATGCTGATTCAAGTCCAAGCAAAGTTTTTGTTTCTTCTTTTGCACTTGTATTTTTTATAATTGGAATAATTACTGCTGAACTAGTTCCACCAATTACTGCCGCAATAAAAATTGCTAGTAATAAATTAAAAGGAAGCAAACCTGCAGCTCCAAGTAACCAAAGTATTCCAACAGTTAATAACATATTTGTTAAAAAAACAGTTAATGTGAAAATAAAAGATTCTGGAAGTGCTTTGATTGTTTTAAAGAAGTTAAGTTGTAATCCACCTTCAAAAAGAATCATAATTAAAGCAAAACTAGCAAAAAATGGTAAAAAGTTTTCAAATATTAATAATTCACTAGGCCCTAAAAAACCAAATCCTGCAAGAGAAGATATTGGCCCAATAAATAATCCAATAATTAATAAAATAATAATTTCAGAAACTTTGGTTTTCTTAAAAAGAGATAAACTAAAGTATCCAGCAAAGATAACTAAACCCAAAGTTAAAAACGCAAATTCAACATTAACCATAAAACCCAACTCTTACTACTGAAAAACTAATGTATTTGGTAATTAAAAAGGTAACGCTTTGGTAAGAATTTTAGTTTATTTGATGTGTTTTTGGTCATAAAATAATTGTTTTTGAATTAAAAATATTTAAATATGTTTTGGTATCTATTGATATTATGAATTCACAAGTAAATATTAGATTAAATTCAAAATTATTGTCTTCAGCAAAGACTTATGCAAAAACTAAAGGTTATTCATCAGTTCAAGAACTAATTAAAGATACTTTAAGAGAAAAAATTTTTGAAGAAAAATCTTTGAGTGATGAAGAAGCAGTATTATTATCAAAACTTATTGATGCAACTAAAAATAAAAAATTATTTAAAACTGAAGAAGAGTTGTTTAAAAAATTAAGGGGTTAAAAATGCCTTTTGAATTAAAACCTTCCGCATTGTAAATGAATTTTTGGTTTTAAATTATTTCTTTTTAGAATTCGTTTTTTTAATTTTGTATCTTTAAAATCTTTTCAATTATTTCAACAACTTGAGGAATTATTATTGTTGGTGAAACTAAAGCTAGCATGATTAACCACAAATCAATTCCAAGTGGAATTGTTTTGAATATCATATTAAAGAATGGCACATAAAGTAACATTAATTGCAATATTAATGAAATAAGTACAGCTACAACAAGCTTTTTGTTTGATAATAGTCCGTGTCGTAAAATACTTTTTCCAATTCCTCGACAATTAAAAACTAAAAGTAATTCAAACAAAACTGTTTGAGTAAAAAACAATGTTCTTGCAAAACTTGCAACATTCAAATCAAAAGAATTAATTCCAGCTAATGCATCCAAATGAAAACCACATAATACTAAAATTCCATTAGCAATTATTTGAAATATTGTTGCAGTTAATAAAAAAGGCAACATTTTTTTAATAAAACTTTCTCCTTTTTTGTGAGGTTGTTTATTCATTATCTTTTTATCAGCAGTTTCAACACCAAGTGCTAACGCAGGCAAGGAATCTGTAGCAATATTAATCCAAAGAATTTGTAAAGGGAGTAAAGGTAGGGGTAAACCAACTAAAGTTACTAATCCGACAACTGCCAAGGTTACAAAATTTGCAGATAATAAAAATTTTATAAAAGAAATAATATTTGAATAAACTCTTCTACCTTCACGAATTATTGAAATAATAGTTGCAAAATTATCGTCTTGTAAAATAATATCGCTTGCTTGTTTACTAACACTTGTTCCTTTAATCCCCATTGCAATACCAATATCTGCTTTTTTAAGAGCAGGAGCATCATTAACCCCATCCCCCGTAACAGCAACAATTTCACTCATTTCTTTTAACAAAGAAACAATTCTATATTTATGTTCAGGGTTAGTTCTTGCAAACAAATTGCTATCTTTAATTAAAACTTTAAGCGCATCATCACTAAGTGCATCAATCTCCTTTCCAAGAACAATATTACGTACCTTAAGGCCAATATTTTCTGCAATTGCTTTGGCGGTTAATTCATTATCACCAGTAATTATTTTTACATCAATTTGTGCTTGCTTTGCAAGCATTAGTGCTTCTTTAACTTCTTCTCTTGGAGGATCAAACATTCCAACAAACCCAACAAATATCAAATTATTTTCATTACATTTTGTTTCACTAGTTTCTTTGTAAGCACAAGCAATAACACGCAAAGCTTGATTTGCCCAATCATTATTTTTTGCAAGTAATTCTTCTTTTTTCTTTTTATCAAGCGTTAATACTTTTCCATTTTGTAAAAATTTAGTACATTTTTCTAAAACTTCTTCAGGAGCACCTTTAACAAACAAAATATTTTGTTTACTTGTTATGTGAAGGGTACTCATCATTTTTCTATTTGAATTAAATGCAAGTTCATCAATTTTTTTAAATTCATTCGTGTGTTTTGCTTTTAATGCTAAAACTTTTAGAGCAATTTCAGTTGGGTCTCCAACAGTTTTGTCCCCATCAACAAAACTATTGTTACAATTTTGACAAACTTCAAGCAATCTTTTTTCGTCGTTATTAGGAGTAAAAAAAGTCTTTACAAGATATCCTGTTCCTAAAATATTTTTTTCAATTCCAGAAAATATTTTGGTTACAGTCATTTCATTTTTTGTTAAAGTTCCAGTTTTATCACTACAAATTACTGTTGCAGCACCTAAAGACTCAACAACACTCATTTTTCGCACTAATGCATTTTGTTTTGCAATAGCTTGTATTCCAAGAGCAAGGGTAAGAGTAACAATTATTGGTAAACCTTCAGGAATAGCACTTACTCCTAAAGAAACAGAAACCATAAACATTTCAACCAAACCAACATTTCTAAAAAAACCTAAAATAAAAATAATTGTTACTAGTCCAACAATAAATATTCCAAGTTTTTTCCCAAGTTCATCAAGTTGTTTATCAAGAAGAGTTGTTTCTTTTTCTTCTTCCATTACAAGAGTAGCAATTCTTCCAAAACTCGTATTCATCCCAGTAGCATAAACTAGTGCTGTTGTAGACCCAGCAACAACTAGAGTGCCTGAAAATAAATTACAACTGTGTGCATTTTTTTCATTAATATTTGTAATAACTTTTTTTTCAACAGCAAAACTTTCTCCAGTAAGAATTGCTTCGTCAACTTTCATTGAAAATGATTCAAGAACACGTGCGTCAGCAGGAACTTTTGCACCTTCTTCAAGAAAAATAATATCTCCAGGAACAACTTCTTTTGTATCAATTAATTCTTTTTTTCCATTTCGAATAACAATTGCTTTTTCAGTAGCCATTTGTTTAAGTGCAGCCAGAGTATTTTCAGCTTTATACTCTTGAAAAAAACCAATTATTCCATTTATTATAATAATAGCAAAAATACCAAAACCATCAAGCATTTCACCTAAAAATAAAGAAAGAAGACCAGCAATAATTAATATTATTACAAAAACAGACGTAAATTGAGAAACAAAAATCTTTAACACAGAAAAACTTTTTTCTTTTTTAAGTTCATTTAACCCAAATTCAATTTTTCTTTTAGCAACTTCTTCATCAGACAAACCAGTTTCATCACTATTTAATTCTTTTAATAAATCAGAATTAGAAATGAGCATATCTTTTGTTAAATCCATTCGATAAGAGTATGTTTTAGAAATTAAAAAGGTTATTGTTATTTAATTACTCAAATTATTTTAATTTTAATAAGTTTTTGCTTTAGATTTATTTAACATTCCCTTTTTCAACCATTATACATTTTCCGCTAATAAAATCGATTTCGTTTTCTCGACAATAGTCAATTAGTTCTTTACTAACACTACCTGGTTGAAACCAAACTGAAATAAAATTACCTTCATCATTTAATTCTTTGATTTCTTCAAGAATTTTAACTCCAATAACAGGAGGAATAACAAAAACGGCCATATCCATATCTTCCTGGGCATCAATTGCATCACGAAGTGTTGGAAAAACTTTTTCTCCAAGAATTTCTTTTTCTTTAGGGTTAATTGGGATTACTTTTTCTCCAAGTTCTTGCAGGGAAAGCATTACTTTGTAGCCAAATTTATCTTTATCGTTACTTGCTCCAATAATTGCGTAGTTTGTCATTTTTTAATCATCTCAATTAATTTATTCTCAACTTGTTTTATTAATTCTTTATTTACTGATCCAATTTTATAATTAACTATTGAATGATGAGAAGTAAATAATTTATTGGTTCTTATAAAACTTTTTATATTAAGTTTGCCTGATTTAAAATCTTTATTTTCTAATTTAACATAAAAATCATTTATTTTTATTTGACTTGTTATTGGACACACAATTATGTCTTCACCAGGCAAATTAGATACAACTAATACTGGCCGTTTTTTTGATGTACTCAAATCAGAAAACGGGAATGGTAAAACAACAACATCCCCTTTTACAAATCTTTCCATGCTTCATCCTCTTCTTTTGAGTCCCATATTTCTTTTAGAGCTTTTTCGCTCGCAAAAGCTGTGCCAAACTTTTCTTCAATTTCATCCATTGGGCGAAGTTCTATATGGTCATCAAAATTAAGGATTGCTATTTTATCACCTTTCTTAAAACCAGCTTTTTGTCTTAATTCTTTTGGAATTGATATTTGTCCTTTGTCTGTTATTTTTACACTTCTAATTTCAAGTAAACCCATAATATCACATGTAAGAAAAGTAAGAAAAGTAATAAAAATGTATTTATTTTTCATAACTTATTAATTAAGAAAAAATTGTTCATAAATGTAATTTAGGTTGCATGCCGGTGATAAATAATTAATTTTATTTTAATTCTCTTCAAATACTTTATCAAGTTGAGATTCAACATTTGCAGTCCAAGTATGTATAATTTTTTGCATTTGTGTTTTTAATTCATCTTTGTGTTTTACACAATACAAAAACAAATATCCTCCCGAATCAAGGTTTAATTGTTTTCTAAGAACAATATCTCGATCAAGTAAACCCTTCATCGACTTTTGAACAGTTGTTCTATCAAGTCCAATTTCTTGCGCAATATCATTGCCCGAGGTACTCCTTTTGTTCTTAAGTAAAAATAAGAATATTTTAAGTTCTGTTTTTGTTAAACCAAAAGTACATTGTATTAATTCTTTTGAATCCATTTGTTTACATTTTAATTTAGCCATACTAACTTATGCCAACTAAAAATATAAATACCTTATCAAACAAAATATATTAATGAATGCTATCAAAAATAAGGATATTTTGGACAAAAACCTAAGTCTTGGCAAAAAACTTGAAATTGGATCAGGAAATAAACCCATGCCAGGATATGTACACTTTGATATTAGGGATGATGTTGGTGCTGATGTTGTGGGTGACGCACGCCAGTTACCCTTTAAAGATGATGAATTTGATGAAGTATTCACTAGATTTTTTTTAGAACATTTATTTAGAAGTGATGCAAAAATTGCATTAAGTGAAATGCACAGAGTACTTAAAAAAAGTGGAAAACTTGAAATAATAGTTCCAGATATAAAATATTTTTGTAAATTATTTGTGGAAGAAACTGGCCAAAAGAAAGAATGGGCATTAAACAAAATTTATGGTTTTGAAAAATATGGCCAAGACCACCATTATTTTGGTTATGATGAAGAAACACTAACTAAATATTTACAAGAAGCTGGATTTATTGATATTAAAAAAATAGAATCAAAAGAAAAAGAAGAACAATATTTAGCAATGCAAGCATTCAAATAAAAAAAAACTTTTAAAATAAATAGCTAATATTTTAACCATAAAATCATTTCAAATTAAAATTATTTAACCATAAAATTATTTCAAATTAAAATCATTTAATCATAAAATTATTTCAAATTAAAATTATTTAATCATAAAATTATTTCAAATTAAAATTATTTAATCATAAAATTATTTAATATTAAAATTAATTAAATTTGTTTTTCAAATTTAGCAAAAAAAGCATCTACTTCTTTTAATTTTCTAGCATCAAATTCAAAAATACTTGAAAATACATGAGTATCGATTATTTTTGCGCTTTTCATTGATAATAATGAAGACATTTTTTTTATTGCTTTTCCAGGCAAACCAATCCCTGTTGCAAACAAACAAAACTTCTTATCTTTAGTAGTAGGTAAATTTCTAATAAAAACATTTACGGCAGGCACTGCAGTAAAAGAAATAATTGGTGTGCCAATAATAATCAAATCATATTTTTTTATTGAATCTATTGGGTTCTCTAAAATTAATTGTTTTTCTGTCTTAAATTGTTTTTTTATATCCTTTTCTTCAACACAAATTGGGTAAAGATCAACACCTATATTTCTTGTTTTAAAAACTTCTTCAAATCGTTTAGCAATTTTTGATGCTTCTCCCAAAGGATAGTATGCAACTAGAATATTCATAACCTAATAAGAAAGTAAGATATTAAAAAGAGGATTAACTGCCAATTTTGGCAGTCATTTATGGTAAAAAGTTGTTTAATTTTCTATTGAAACTAACTCAATTTCAAATATTAGTGTTTTTCCAGCTAAAGAATGATTAAAATCAATAACTGCATTTGTGTCATTTTTTTGAGTAATTTTTCCTCTAGCACCATTACTACTAGCAAGTTCCATTCCAACTTGAAGTTGATCAAAATTTGGTAATTGACTTGCTTCAACTGCAATAATCGCTTGTGGGTTTACTTCACCATAAGCTTCACTTGGTTTTAGAGTAATTGTTTTTTTGTCCCCAACTTTCATTCCTATTACTGCATCATCAAACCCTTTTATCATTTGTCCTGCGCCTGCAGTGAATGCAAGTGGTTCTTTTCCAACGCTTGAATCAAAAACTTCTCCATTAACTAGTTTTCCAGTATAATCTACTGAAATATTATCTCCTGCTTTTACTTCATTACTCATTATTTTCACCTCTAAATTAGTATTGTTTATGTTCTCTATGTTAGTATTGTTTTTGTCCTCTGTACCTAAACCAAAGTTTGACACAGAATTATTTTGAGTACAACCCAGTAGTAATGTTGTTAACAAAACCATAAAAATTGCCATTAAAATTTTCTTATTCATAAACAATTTTTAAAACAAAACATTATTAAAAACAAAGTATTATTAAAAAAATACAATGTTTTTTGAGATAAATTGACATAAATTATCTTTTAAGTCCGCCAACAAGATCATCAATTTGCTCAAACATTTCTTCTTCAAAAATCTCTTCTTCAGATTTTCGTTTTTCTGTTTTCTTCTTTTGTTTTGTAACCTCAAGAGCCCCTTTTTTTAATTCTTCTTTCATTTTTTGTATAGCAGAACTTTTTTGTATAGCTTTTATTTTCCCTTCAATTGAAATAATCTCACTTTTTATTTCACTTGATATTTTTTTGAAAGTAACTTCATCAATTTTTCGTTTGTAAAAACTTTTTTCAGTTACTTGTAACTCATAAACCTTTCTTTGTTTTTGTTCAAGTAAATCTTGTAATATTTTTTTCTTATCTTTTGAAACAGAATTTAATTCTTTTATTTCATCATTTGTCAAATTTATTTTTCTTTTTGAATCAATACTAGCTTCGATTTTAATTAACTCTGAATTTTTTGTTTTAGAAATATCTGCAAACGTTTGTTTGTCAATCTTATTTTTCAAAAACTGTTTTTCTGCTTCTTTTAATCCCAAAGCAAGCTCATCTCTTTTTTCTTTTAACTCTTTTTCATCAATTTTTTTATCATCTTTTAAAACTTGAACTGGCGCAACAATATTACTTTCTCGTAAAGATCGAGTTCTTACTCTTTTTTCTTTTTTTGCTGTTTTATTTTCTTTATGTGCAGTAATTACTTTTTTTGTAACTTTACCAACCTTATTAACAAAAATTAAAGCAATTATTAAAATAATTAAAATAATCCCAATTACTCCAAAAACCCCCATTATTCCAAAATTACTAATTAACTCAGCAGGAACAATGTTTTCAATAAAAGGAATTGACCCTATTAACCCAAGCATAACAACAATAATTATTGTAGAAGTAATTTTTCTTTGCATAATAAAACAACTCTTTTTCTTAATAAAAAGCTTTTCTTTCTGGATTTTGTAAAATAATTATCCTATTAAAAAAACTTTAAGCAGTTCAAATAACTATTTATGTCTAACAAAAAAGAATTTTGAATTAATTATTCAACAATATCGTTTCTCCACTTTACTAAAAAGTTAGAAAATAATATTGGTACTAAAAATTGAAATACAATGCTTGATGCAATTAATACAGAGTAAAGTTCAACCCCAATTACATTATTATCAAGCAATATTTTCAAAATAATTATCCCAGTACTAAACCGCACCGATAAACCAACTCCTAGCAGAAGTGATTGTTTTGTTCCAAGTTCTTTTCTCCCAGTAATATAACTTCCAAGTAATTTTGCCCCGCTTGAGATTGCTACTACTAAAATTACTAATAATGGAAATGCAAGAATATAATTAATGTCAATTGATATTCCAATCCATATGAAAAATATTGGTGCAAAGAAACCATAACACATTGTTTTTACTTCAGATTCAATATTTTTTAATCGTTTATTTGGAATGAATGTTTTAAGCGCAATTCCTGCCAAGAGTGCTGCAACAGGAGCAGCAGACGCAAGTTCACCAACTCCAAGGAATAAAAATAACACAAATAATACAAAAAGGAACAACATTTCAATCCCAACAAATTTAAACTTTTTACCAATGTTGCCAAGTCTAGTTAGACCAAATGCTAAACCAAATAACAAAAACAAAGCGATTATTGTTAGACTTATGCTTATGTGGGTGCTAGTACTATTTCCCACAATAAAAACTACTGCAATTATGAGCATTATTTCAATTATATCATCAAGAGTTCCAATTCCAATAATACTTTGACCTAGTTTTGTATTAATAATTTTAAACTCGTCAAGTATTGGGATTAGTATTGCTTCCCCAACCGTTGCAAAAGATAATGCTACAATAAATGAGATAATTAAATTATATCCAAATGCAAAATAAATTAATATTGTTCCAAATATTGCTTCTAAAAAAATTATGAAAAATGTGCTTTTTAAAATAAACAATTTCATTTTTTTCATTTTAGTTAAATCAATTTCAAACCCAATCACAAAAAGTAAAAAATAGGTTCCTAGTTGAGCTAGTAAAATAAAAGGTGTTGATGAGGTGATTGCTTCAAAAGGATTGTAAATTGCAAGCACTGCCCCAATCAATAATGCTGAAAATACCCATGGTACTCTTATCTTTTCCATTAGTTTTCCAAAAACAAAAACTAAACCAAACATTAAAGCTAAAAATAAAAACAAACCATCCATAATCTAAACAACTACTCTAAACTATTATTTATTATTAATTAAACATTTAAAAAACATTTTATTACAATTTAAAACAGTTTATTACAACCTAAATCTTATTTTACTATAACTTCAAAAAATCTTCTTCATGTTCATCTAAATTTAATTCATCAAATAATTTACTTGCTAACACTTCAGGAGGAAATATTCCTTTTTCACAAATGATTCCTTCAATAGTATTTGAATCAGTCCTATCAAATGCAGGGTTTAAAATTTTTACTTTAGAAATCTTTTCGCCAAGTTCACTAGGGTTTCGTTGTTCCATTGGTTCATCTTTTCCAAAAAAAGAAGATGGTTCAAATTTATGTGTGCTAGTGATAGCATAATGTAAAACATCATATTTTTTACAAAGAGAAGAAATTTGATTAGTTCCAATTTTATTTACTATATCTCCATCAGCTAAGAAGGCGTCTGCTCCTGAAAAGAAATAATTACACTGTTTCATTACTGTGCTTGCAGCATTATCAACTATCAAAGTAACATCAATTCCTACAGAAGCAAGTTCTTTTGCTGTAATACGTCCTTGGTAAAGAGGCCTTGTTTCCATACAATAAACTTTTTTAATATTTTTTTTAGCCTTTATTAAAACATCAACTACTGAATGCGAATGACAAATAGTTAATATTGTTGAATCTTTTTGTATTAATTCTGAGCCATATTTTATCATTAGTCGCATTGCTTTTGTTCTATCTTTTTCATAATTATCCGCAGTTTTTTTGATAATATTTTTCATTTCGCCAACATTTAACTTTTTGTTTGAAATACTTTTCTTAAATATTCGTAGAGCTGTTCTTAGAGCTGGTTCTGTTGGACGAGCATCAAATAATTTTTTTGAATTTATTAAAAATTCTTTTCTAAACGTGCTTGGTGTTTTTGCTTTACTAGCAAGAGTTGCTTTTACAAGTGCTTTAATTGATTTTTCTCTTACCTTGCTCGCACCTTGTATTTTAAGTGATTTAACATCTCGAACAGTTTTATCAATCAAATTCATTATTAGAATAAGTAGCCAGAGTATTTAATTGTTTTTCTTAAAGAAAAATATTAAAATAATTTTTTTTATATTAAATAACAATTCCTAACTCAGCTAATAAAAGGTTATACAAATATAACACTGCAATTAAAAGGATAAATGCTCCTAAAAACAACCAAAATTTCTTTTTATGAGTCATGTGTTTTTTTCGATCTTTATGTTTTTTAATATCTAAAAGTTCATCACCAAAATAAACTGACAAAAATGTTCCTCCTGCTGAAAGAACTATAATTCCCCAAAAAGGAATTGGAACTAATAAAATTTGTTTAAATAAATTAAGTAAAATTACTTTATCATATATCTCAACTGCAAACAATAACGCATAAATATTAATTATTGCAGCAATAACCCAAACCATTACTTCTGATTGAACCATCCTAATATTAGTCATCATCCGTATTGGAAAATCAATTAAAAATCCAGCTGCTGCAATGGGAGTACAAAAAACAAAAAATGACCAAGTTACAAGACTAATCAAAATCCCATTTTCAAGCCCATGCATAAATGACATTATTACTAAATATGCTGCAAAAATAAACGCGACAATCAAAAACTTAATTAAAACATGTCTTTTTGTTTCATGTTTAACTAACTCATGATTCATTATTTTTTCGGTTGTATTCATAATAGAAGAATTCATTAATTGTATAAAAACCTTTCTTAAACATGCATTGCATCAGGGGCAAATATTCAAAAAGATTAAATAATAAAAAATTATTTTTTTATGACTTCACCAAGCTTATCTGGATTTTTATGTTTAGCATCTTCTGTGATTTCTTCAACTTTAATTTTAAAATTTTCTTCTTGTTTTACTTGTTTTGAATGAGTTTCTAAATAAACACCTGCAATTAAAAGTAATAAACCACCAATTATTGAGTTTAAATTTATTTCTTCAACAATAATAAAAAAAGCCAGACAAATTGAAACAACAGGAGTAATAATCATTGCAATAATACTCGCATTTTCTGCATCCATATCTTCAAGAGCCAAATTATAAAGCATATAAGCAAGTCCAGTAGAAACAACTCCAAGAATTAAAATGTAAGGCCAAACACTAATCCAATTTCCAAAACCATAAATTACTGCAAATGGAAGTAATGTAAGTGAACCAAAAAAAACAAACCAAACAATACTCCCCGGACAATGGTCTTTATCCACTGAACGCATTTCTGTAATTAAAATTGCATAAAACACTGCCCCAAGTAATGCAAGTAAATTTCCAAAAATATTTGTTGAAGCATTCAATGGATTAATAATTACAATTCCAGTTAAAGCAATTGCTAATGTAATTGCTTTTGTTTTTGTAATTTTTTCTTTTAACAAAAAATAAGCAAAAAATAAAACAAAAAATGGATAAATGCTATTGAGAAGTATTGCGTTTTGAACAGTAGTTTCTAAATTAGCCACAATAAATAAAATCATAGAAATTGCATAAATTATTCCAATCCCCATAAATTTAGGTATTTTTTTAGGATTAACTTTCATAAAACCTTTATTTGCAACAGGCGTAATTAAAAGTAAAAAAATAAACGCAACAAACATTCGTAAAAAACCAAGACTCATAACAGGCACAGCAGTCCCAATTAGTTTTACTAAAACACCAACCATTGCAAGACAAATTGCTGCAAAAACCATGTAAATATAAGCTTTCATATTACAAAATAATGAATTTGCACTTATTATAGTTAATGTTTAATTTGTAGTAGAAATTTTTCTTTGCCAATAAATATAAAACTATTTTAACCTAATATTTGTATATAATTAGTAAAATGACTTAGTGAAAATGGAAAAGATTAAAATGGATACAAAAGAAAGATTTGATTTAATTAAAAGAAACACTGATGAGATTCTTAAAGAAGAAGAATTAATGAAATTACTCGAAAAAAAAGAACACCCTGTTGTATATTTAGGTGTTTCAATTACAGGAAGACCTCACGTTGGATATTATTTATGGGTTTTAAAATTAGCAGATTTTATTAAAGCTGGATTTAAACTAAAAATACTTTTAGCAGACCTTCATGGAGCCCTTGACAATACTCCTTGGGAATTATTTGAAAAAAGATATGATTACTATAGTAATGTTATAACAGGAATGTTTGAAAGTGTTGGTGCAGATACAAAAAAAATAGAATTTGTAAAAGGATCAACTTTTCAATTAAAAAAAGAATATTTGCTTGACTTATTCAAATTAAGTTCAATTGTTTCAGTACATGATTCTCATAAATCAGCGAGTGATGTTGTAAAACTTGGAGATAATCCAAAACTTTCAGGGTTAATTTATCCATTAATGCAAGCACTTGACGAAGTATATTTAGAAGCAGATGTTCAATATGGTGGGCGCGACCAACGAAAAATAATGGTTTTAGCACGAGAAAATTTACCAAAAATAGGTTACTCTGCAAGAGTAGAAGTAATGACTCCACTAATCCCAGGTTTAACTGCAAGTGGAAAAATGTCTTCTAGCGACCCAAATTCAAAAATAGATTTACTTGATAGTAAAAAAGACATTGGCAAAAAACTTAACAAAGCATTTTGTCCAGAAAAACAAGTGCAAGATAATGGTGTTTTAGCATTCGCAAAATACGTAACTTTTGTAAACCTTGAAAATAAAGGTAAAACATTTGTAATAAATAGACCTGAAAAATTCGGTGGAAAATTAGAATTTACAAACTATGTTGAACTTGAAAAATCATTTGAAGAAGGAAAACTTCACCCCATGGATCTAAAAATGGGTTTAACAGACGAACTTGATTTAATGCTTGATGTAATTAGAAACAAAATGCAAGGAAAAGAAAAACTAATTAGTGAAGCTTATCCTGACAAATAAGTTTATTTTCTTTTTGTTTCAATTAAAACATTAAATTCAATATCTTTGAATTTTTCATTTTCTTGAATTATTTTTGTTTCACGAACAACAAACGTATTATTTTCAACTATTTCTATTGCACTAGGAATATCAGGAAACAAATTTTTTCTTGAAATTATTTTTTCTTTTGTTGCCCATTCATATTTACCCTCACGACTTTCTTTGATTAAATCCCCTGTTGGATTTTCAAACAAAACAAAGTATTGAGTAATATGTCCAAAAAGTTTATTATTATTCATAACTAATGCATTTTGAATTGCAATTATTTCACCATTACAAACAAAACCTGTTTCTTCAAAAAGTTCTCTTTTAGCAGCACCTAAAATTTCTTCACCATATTCAACTTTAGCGCCAGGAAAACCCCAATTTCCATAATAAGGTTCTTTTTTTCGATGATATAAAATATATTTATTACATTTTTTTACAATTAAAAGTAATCCAACCAAAGGTCTCTTTTTTGTAGTTCCTGTGGCTCCATCAACTGTTGTAGCAAAACTCTTTCCAGCAATAGTTAAATAATATTTCCCATCTTTTTTCTCAATAAGCTTTTCATTTTCCATTTTTTTTAAATTATAAGTAAACTTATTACTAGGTATTGTTTTATCCCAAAGATCACTAAATGTACTCCCGGGAAAATGCATTAAAGTTTTAAAAATTTTATTAATTTCTTTAATTTCATCTTCTTCTTCAAGAATATTTATCTTTTCCATAATAAGTACTTGTTTGGTTAGATTTTAAATGACATTAGTCAAAACAATTTGACAAAAAAACTGGTTTCACAAAACAATTATAAATAACTTTCACCTATCTTTTTCATGGAAAAAATTAAATCCTATTCACAAATGCTTAGAACTAAACTTTTCAAAATTGAGGCCGGAAAACTTGTTTGTATTTTAAACAAAGTAGACGCTGCTGAACTTGGAGTAATGGCAGGAGATAAAGTTGAAATTAAAAACCTGCGAACAAATTTAGTAAGTGTTGCATTAGTTGATGAAACAACAACAGCAGTAGGCGAAAACAGTGTCGGATTATTTACTGAAGTTGCAAACAAAATAAAAGTTAGTTCTACTGAACTTGTACAAGTAACACCAATTCCAAAACTTGCATCAAACGAAGCAATAAGAAAAAAACTCAATGGCGAAAAATTAAATTATAAAGAAATATTTGAAATTGTAAAAGATATTACTGCTGATAAGCTAAGTGATATAGAAGCAATTGCATTTACTTGTGCAGTATATATGAAAGGTTTTGATCTCCAAGAAACCGTTTTTATGACAGAAGCATTAATAAAAACTGGAAAAACAATTGATTTTGGAGTTGATAATGTTGTTGATAAACACAGTCTTGGCGGAGTAAATGGACGCGCAACAATGATAATTGTTCCAATTGTTGCAAGTGCAGGATTTTTCATGCCAAAAACTTCTTCAAGAAGTATTACAAGTGCAGCTGGAACAGCTGATGCAATGGAAGTTTTAGCACCAGTAGACCTTTCTTTTGAAAAAATAAAATCAATAACAAAAAAATGCGGAGGAGTAATTGCATGGGGTGGAGCAATGGATCTTGCACCAGCAGATGATAAAATAATAAAATTAAGACATCCACTTTCAATTGATCCAGAAGGACAAGTTATTGCATCAGTTCTTGCAAAAAAAGCAAGTGCTGGAAGTCGCCACGTAGTAATAGATTTGCCTGTTGGACCTAATGTAAAAATAAAAGATAAAAAAGAAGCACTGCGTTTAGCAAAAAAACTTGTTTATGTTGGTGGAAAAGTAGGACTTGAAGTTGAAGCAGTAATCACAGACGGCGTTAACCCAAGTGGAGCAGCATTTGGTCCTGCACTTGAAGCAAGACTTGCAATGCAAATCCTTGAAGGAAAAATATTTGATAATCTAGCACAAAAATCATGTGAACTCGCAGGAAGTATATTTGAATTAACAGGGTACTGCAGACGCGGGCAAGGAGAAACTCGTGCTCTTGAAATTTTAAAATCTGGTAAAGCTCTAGCAAAAATGATAGAAATAATTAAAGCACAAGGCGGAAAAGTAACTTCAAGCACACAAATAATTTTATCCTCATTAAACAAAGATATTCATGCAGAAAAAAGTGGTTTAATTACTGAATATAATATTAAAACTTTAACAAAAATAGCACGATATGCCGGAGCACCAGCAAATGCTTTTGCAGGAGTTTTACTTAACAAAATGGTTGGTGAAAAAGTTACCAAAGGCGATGTACTTTTAACAATATTTTCTGAAAACGAAAGAAAACTTGACGCAGCAATAGATGTTGTAAATAAAACACCATTTATTACAATAAAATAATTAAATTAATTAACGTCTGACCTAATTTTTAAATATTCTTCATGAAATTTTTTCCAAACATCAGCACGCATGTAATGAGAGATTACTTTTAAATTTGCCTCAGCCATCTCAGATAAATCTGTTTTTGCTTTAAATCTTGAAAATTTATTAAAATCTACAATTATCCTTTCCCATGTCCCTCTTTTCCAAAATCTCCACTTTCCAATTTTATAAAAATGCCAAAAATCAATTTCAAAAGGAATAATATCATTATTGTGTAATGTTGCTAAGTCTTGTGCAAGCGCTTTTATTAATTGAGGATCTTTTTTTACTCTTAATTTTTGAAGGAATACTGGCGCCCCGTCTTTGTGGCAATCATAAATTTTTCCAACTCTTTTTCTAACATCTTCAGCAATTAAAGAAATTTTTGGAACATCCGCACCCTCAACTTCTTCACGTAATGATCTTACAAAAGCAGGCACTGGTAAGCCAAGCATTTTTATTTTCCTATAATTCTGTATAATTCGTGATGTTTCTGATGGTCCAAAAAAAAAGCCAGGCGTTTTACAAACTGTTTGAAATTTTCGACCACTTTCATAAACTTCAGTAGCATAAACTCGCCTAAAAGTAGTTGGATGTTGTCCTTTGCCAATAAATTGCCCTTTGTTTATTTGACTCCTTTTAATTTGTGGTGACCTATACTGTCTAGTCATAATTAAATAATGGTATTTCATTTTATAAGCATTATTTTTAATTAATAATTACTGTCAGAGAATTAATTTAGTTCATCAAAAGTATCAAGTAATTCATCAGGAGTCATTAAGTAAACTTTTTTGCCTTTTAATTTTAAAGAATCAAATTTCTTTTGTGTTTTTTTAGTCCACCCAATTTCTTTTTCTAAAAATTCAAAAGCTTGTTTTAAACCCCTACTCAAATCTTTATTTTTATGTCTAAATAATTGTTTTAAAAATAAATAAAATTCACTTGAGTTTTCAACAACATCAAAGTCAAGATCAACAATTGCACTTAAACAATTTGGATTTGGAAAAAAACTACTTTTATCAATTTTTTGAACAACATCCACAGTAGCATTCAAATTAAGTAAAGCTGATAACGCAACATATTCTTTTAATCCTTCAAAAGCAGTTAACTTTTCAATAAAACCAGTATCAAGAACCAAAACTGCTTTTTTTATTCCATTACTTAACGCAATTTTTGTTACAAGTTGACTTGACAAATTATATGGAGGTAATGAAACGATTTTGTTAACTCCAAGAATTGAATAATCAACCTTTAGGGCATCTTCATGAATTAATACAAGTTTTTTTTCTTTAATTTCATTCGCAAATTCGCCTTCTAAAAGTTCAATCATATTACTATCTTTTTCAATAGCAATAACTTTTTTTGATTTTTCAAGCAAATGCTTTGTCATAAATCCTGTCCCAGGACCAATTTCAAGAACAGTGTCTTTTTTTGTTAATTTTGCAACATGAGTAATGTAAATTAACATTGCTTCATTAATACAATAAAATTGAGACAATTGTTTATTAGGCCTAAAATGATATTTTATCATTAAATTTTGTAATTTACTAAACAAATCAACCATATTATCACAAGCACATAATTAAATAATTTTTATTTATCAAATATTAATTTATAATTAAAATACCAAATATTAATTATAATAAAAAATAACTTATATTAATATTAATTGGTTAAATTAATTAATATCTTCTAAAATTATTTCTTGTATTATTGCCACGAAATCCTGGTCTTGAATCATTACCAAAAAACTTTTTAGGCGCTGTTGGAGGTCTAACAAATAAATAATGTTTATCTTCAGGGCCTTCAAGTTCTTCAAAAATTCTTTTTACAACAGATTTTTTTGGATCCGGAATACTTTTTACTCTAGCAACAATATCTTCAAAACTCTCAAATTTAGCTTTTTCTCGTTTGTCAAGAATATCAAGAACATGTTTTTTTCCAATGCCAGGCAATAATTCTAATTGATGTCTTTTTAGAGAAATTGATCTTGAAGTATTAAAAAAACCTAAAAATTTTTCTTTATTATCATTAACAATATCTTCAATAACATCATTTAATTCAGACATTGAATTTGAAGTTAAATCTTTAAAATCAATTCTACCTTTTATAAGTTCAACTTTATCACGATCGTCTTTCCCAACATAAAGTTTTTCACCAATACTAAAACTTTTTCCAACTTTAGGAGTTACTTCAAGTAAAGTAAAAAAGTTAGTGCCTATTACTTGTGCAATTGCTTCTGTTTTTGATGCGGATGGCTTACCAGTAGGCATATAATCAAGTACAATTGCTTCGTCTTCAGTCTTTGAAACGAAATCTTTCTTTTCTTCAATTTTTTGTTCTGATTCCATAATATCACTTTAAAATAATATAAATATATTTAATACGCTCTCCTTAAAAATGGTTTTTTTAGAAAAAAAATCAATTTTTTTTAGAAAAAAATTAGATTTTATCCCCAAATTTCTTTGTCAATTCGACAATTTGTTTGAGCTCTTCATCACTAGGTGTTGCATCTTTTGGTACAAATAATTTAACTTGTTCAATACTTGTAGGCAAAGCTGCTAAAATTTGATATCTTATTTCTTCTAAATCTTTTAAAAATTCAATTTTTTCTAATTCTTTTAACAAATCTTGAGTTTGTTTATCAGTTAATTTAGCAAATTTTTCAACATATTTCATAGTAATATCTTGTTCATAATTTAATTCCTTTTCACCCATTTTTTCCTTAAGCACTTCTTTTACATGTGCCAAAGACACTGGTTTCATTTCAATTATTTTTTCTGCATCCATAAAATCAACTTTTTCATTTTTAATTAATATAATCTTTTAATGTGTACTGGAGTAGTAACAACCATAAAATCTTTATTTCCTTTTTTAAGTTCTATTTCGTAACTTTTTCCTCTTTTTCCACTAATATATCCAGTTAAACCATGGAATCCTTTCCCAGGCAATCCTGCGTGAGAACTAGAATCAACTAATACTTGAACTCGATCCCCAATTGCAAATTCAGCCATTACTTTATTAACTGTAACTTTGGAGGTTGTTTTTTTGAATTTTGCTCGAGTCTTACCTCTTTTTCCAGGTTTTCTTCCACCACCGGTTATCTTAGCCATAATCGCTCACCTTAATAATTTAACAATTTGAATAATAAATATGGACTTAGAAAGCTTTATAAATGATGTTCTTGTAAAAATCAAAATTGTCTTGCTTTTTGATGCATTAATGCATTAACTAAAACGATAGCAAGCATTGCTTCTACAACAGGCACAGCTCTTGGACAAACACAAACATCATGCCGTCCAGCAATTTTTATTTTTGTATTTTTTAGGTCTTTTGTTATTGTATTTTGCTCTTTTGCAATTGATGCAAGGGGTTTGAATGCAACCCTAACAATAATATCTTCTCCTGTTGAAATTCCACCAACAATTCCACCAGCGTGATTTGTTAAAAATTTTATTTTTCCATTTTTTACTTTCATCGAATCGTTATGTATACTTCCTCGCATTTTGGTTCCACCAAATCCAGATCCAATTTCAACTCCTTTTGAAGCATTAATACTCATCATTGCTTTTCCAATTTCAGCATCTAACTTATCATAAACTGGTTCACCCAAACCAACAGGAACACTGTGTGCAGTAACCTCAACTATTCCACCAACAGAATCTTGCTCTTTTATTGCATTTTTTATCTCATTTTCCATTTTAATAATTGCTTTTTTATCAGGACATCTTAACTCAGTTTCATAAACTTTTTCAATATCTTTTTGTGAATAATTCTCTTCATTAGCACTAATATTCCCAATACTTTTTACATATCCGTTGATTTTAATACCCTCTTTTGCAAGGATTTTCTTTGCAATTGCCCCGCCAGCAACTCGTGCAAGAGTTTCTCTAGCAGAACTTCTTCCTCCGCCACGATAGTCTCTATGTCCGTCATATTTCATATGATAAGTAAAATCAGCATGCCCTGGTCTAAAAATATCTTTTATATCATTATAATCTTGACTTTTTTGATTTTCATTAAAAGTAATTAATGCAATTGGTGTCCCAGTAGTTTTTCCTTCAAATACACCACTTAAAATTTTTATTGTGTCACTTTCACTTCTTTTTGTTCCGGCTAAACCTTGCCCGGGTTTTCTTTTGTCAAGATCTTGTTGAATATCAGCAACGCATAAAGGTATGCCTGCAGGACAACCATCAACTATAACACCAAGTGCTTCACCATGGCTTTCACCAAAGGTTGTAATGTTAAATAAATCTCCGTAACTATTTCCACTCATAACATAAAC